>JAZQVZ010000018.1:0-19353 GCA_045632105.1 Eubacteriales bacterium
GTCGCTGGTTCGAGCCCAGCAGGGGGAGCCAAATAAAAGCGAGTAACCATTCGGTTACTCTCTTTTGTTTTTCTTTCTTTTGCTATGCTCGAACTGTTCCATCACGTTTAATGAGCATGCGCTTTTTTGCGACCGAGCTAACGCGAAGTCGGTAGGCGACCGAGAAAAAGGATTGAGTATCCTTTTTCGACGGGAGATTGCGAAAATAAGGAGCATAGCCGTTCGAGTGTAAGCGTAGCGTCGAGGACGGTTAGGCGACTATATTTTCGGGAGTAAGCATGACTGCAAAATCTAAAGATAGCTTGGTTATTTGGCTTTTTGCAAACTTTCCTCAAAAATTTTAATGATTGCGTCTATATCATTGTTACATAATTTGTCTCCGTTTGAGAGTGAGAAGCCATAGTTTAATATGGTTTGTGAGATTTTTAACGCTCCGCTTATATTTGTGAATGTGTGATCTTTATCAGGGATATGTGCAAGTTTGACAGGTATAATTTGATTATTTGTAAGTCCTTCGAGGCTTATGTTTAAGGCTAGGCATATTGTGTTTATTGTGGAAACACTTGAATTATTAATTCCTCGTCTGAACACACTATCTAACGTTGTATAAGGTATCTTGTGTATTTCTGTAAATTTTCTAATGCTCTTGTAGTGAGATTTGATATGATTTTTTAATTTTATTTCTATAGTTTCATTGTGATATGCAATATTTGTCATAATATCACCTCCGCTATCTAATAATATCACACGATTTACTCAATGTCAATAATTTTGCACAAAGAAAAATATTCTATGTGTTTTTACATAGTGATTTTTTATTGTTCTTTAGGCACTAGGCCAAATGACGGGAGATTGCGAAAATAAAGAGCATAGCCGTTCGAGTGTAAGCGTAGCGTCGAGGACGGTTAGGCGACTATATTTTCGGGAGTAAGCATGACGTGTAATAACGGACAGTCGAGGGCGCCTGTCCCTACAAGCCCATCAGGGGGAGCCAAATAAAAGCAGATCGCATTTGCGGTCTGCTTTTTTCTGCAAAGTATTGAAATTCCATTGGCGATAGTATATAATTAGTTCGGGCGTGTTTTGGCGCAAAACTGGAAAACGAGGTTATTATCTATGGAAAGCGTGATTAAGAAATTTATGATATTTGGCGACAGCTATTCTACCTACGAGGGTCATATTCCCGAGGGATTTTATCCCTATTACGCGCCCAATGGAATTGAGGGGCAGGATCCCGTAAGCAAGATGCGGTTGGAAGAGACTTGGTGGAAGAGACTTATGGTGAGGGACGGGGCAGAGCTTGTGATGAACAACAGCTGCTCGGGCTCGACTATCTCCTACACCGGATACAATGGTGATTGCTCGGGGACTACCTCGTTTATTCGCAGATACAGAATGCTTAAGGAGCAGGGCTTTTTTGATAAGAATGAGATAGATACGATATTAGTTCTTGGTGGAACAAATGACAGCTGGGTGCCTTCTCCCCTTGGAGAGATGAAGTTTTCCGACTTCGAGGAGAATGATCTCTTCAAGGCTCTGCCTGCTATTTGCTATTTTACGAAGTCCTTGAGTGAACTTGATTCGAGGGTGATATTTATTGTTAATTGCGATATAAATCCTGCTATTACAGACGGAATAAAGGCGGCTGCTGAGCATTTTGGCGTCGAAACGATTGAGCTTAGCGGAGTTGATAAGCGCTCAGGACATCCTACTCCGCTTGGTATGGAGCAGATATGTGACCAGATCCTCGGTGCACTTAGCCAATAAACTCAACCGTTGGTTGATTTTGTATCAACTATTTTTTGAAAATCTATTTACAGTTGATAGAGTTTGGTGTATAATAGTGTTATAAAGATACGCGGAGGTGGAATATGAACAACTTTCACGGAGAAAAATTAAAGGAATTAAGAATAAGTCGAGGTATGTCGCAGAAGGATTTCGCGGCTCAAATGGGCATCAGCGACAGGGCGATATCTAAGTGGGAAACGGGACTTTCCCAGCCTTCGGCCAAGAATTTGATACTTGCTTCAAAAATACTTAACGTTTCGGTGGAGTATTTTACCGCATCCGAGGCGCCCAAGGTTGAGGCGGCTCCCATACAGGAGAAGGGAATGGAGTCCATTAGAGAGCTTTACAAGATAGGCAGAGGACCTTCCAGCTCTCATACCATAGGACCTGAAAGAGCGTGTATGGCTTTTAAGGAAAAGAATGCCGATGCAGATTCCTATAAGGTAATACTTTACGGCTCTCTTGCCAAGACGGGCAAGGGGCACGGTACCGACGCGGTGGTTAGAAAGACGCTTCTTCCCAGTCATTGCGAGGTGGTTTTCGACTGTGTTACCGAGGACATTCCTCATCCTAACACAATGGAGCTTTTTGCTTACAAGGGTGACTCCCTGATAGACCATACTCGAGTTATGAGTGTTGGTGGCGGAAGCATAGCCTTCGAGGGCGGAAGCATTGTAAAGCCGCCGAGAATATATGAAAGCAGCTCGTTTTCCGAGATAGCCGATTATTGCAAAAGGCAGGGAATAAGGCTCTGGCAGTACGTTGAGCAGGTTGAGGATCCTGAGTTCTACAGTTATATGCAGACCGTATGGAAGACAATGAAGGAGGCTGTATACAGAGGCCTTGAGGACGAGGGAATACTTCCCGGAGGTCTTGGCGTCAGAAAGAAGGCGAGATCTCTCTTTAACAGTCAGCATATCGACGAGTCTGCCGAGACACGAGAGCACAGAATGGTCTGCTCCTACGCCTTTGCGGTCAGCGAGCAGAACGCTTTGGGCGAGACAATCGTTACCGCTCCCACCTGTGGAGCGTCGGGTGTTCTTCCTGCGGTACTTTACTACCAGCAGCAGAAGCAGCGCTTTAGTGACGAGCAGATAATTCGCGCCCTTGAAACAGCGGGACTTGTGGGTAATCTTATAAAGACTAATGCCTCTATATCGGGCGCTGAGTGTGGCTGTCAGGCAGAGATAGGAAGCGCTTGCGCTATGGCGTCGGTTGCCCTTGCAGAGCTCTTTGAGCTTAATATAGACAAGATAGAGTATGCGGCAGAGATCGCTATCGAGCATCACCTTGGACTGACCTGTGACCCTATTTGCGGTCTTGTGCAGATACCCTGCATTGAGAGAAATGCGGTGGCGGCGATGAGATCTATCAATGCGGTGAGCCTTGCAAGCTTTTTGTGGGACAGCCGAAAGATCTCCTTTGATAAGGTGGTACATACTATGAAGGAAACGGGCAGAGATCTGTCTGTTGCCTACCGTGAGACCTCCGAGGGCGGTCTTGCAAAGCTCAAGGTACACTGACGGAGGCGCCTATGGAAATGGTTTTACTTACCGCCCTGGGCGTTGGCGGAGCTACTATTATTGGAGCGATTATAGGCTTTATATTTAAGGGAATGTCCCACAGATTTTCGGACATCGTGCTTTCCTTTGCTGCGGGAGTTATGCTTGCAGCGGCTATTATAGGACTGATATTACCGTCGGTGGAATACGGTGGAGAATACGGCCTTATAATTACTGTTTTAGGTGTGTTTGTGGGCGCTCTTTGTCTTAACCTTGTGGACAAGCTGGTGCCTCACCTGCACAAAATGATGGGCTCTGAGCCCGAGGCGCATAACAATGCAAAGCTTAGCAAGGTGCTTTTGTTCGTTACGGCGATAGCTATTCACAATCTCCCCGAGGGAATTGCGGCGGGCGTTGGCTTTGGCTCCGATGATCCTGCGCGAGCTATAATAATCGCCAGCGGAATTGCTTTGCAGAACATTCCCGAGGGAATGGTGATAATTGCTCCTATGCTTGCCGCAGGAGTAAAGCCCGGCAAGACCTTTCTTCTTGCGGCTCTTACGGGCGCTGTGGAGATCGTGGGAACGCTTATCGGTTATTTTGCAGTCAGCGTGGCTTCTGCTATCCTGCCCTTTGCTCTTGCATTTGCAGGGGGAACGATGCTCTACGTTATAAGCGACGAGATGATTCCCGAAACTCACGCTCACGGTAGCCAGAGAGGCGCTACCTACGCGCTTTTGATTGGATTTTGCTTGATGCTTGTCACAGACGTACTTTTAGGATAATAAGGAGACTTTTATGATTCAGTTTAACGTATTTCCCGGTGGAAAGAAGAGAGCGCTTACATTTAGCTATGACGACGGTCCCGAGAGCGACGTAAGGCTTGCAGAGATATTCAATAAATATGGCGTCAAGTGTACCTTCCACCTTAACGGAACGTATTACAAGGATATAACCGAGGAGAGAGCGGAGGAGCTTCGCCGCATATATGCGGGTCACGAGGTTGCTTGTCATACTCTTCAGCACGGCTGGCCTACCCGTATGCCTGCTCAGGCAGTGATTCGCGAGACTTGGGAGGACAGACAGATGCTCGAGGGCATATTCGGTTATCCCGTTGTGGGAATGTCCTACCCTTGCGGAAATTACGGCGACGAGGCTATAAGCGCTATGCGCGCTTGCGGTATCGTGTACAGTCGCACCATTGATTCTACCGGTAGCTGTGAGCTTCCTGTGGACTTTATGCGCTGGCACCCCACCTGCCATCACAACAGAGCAACCGAGATGAGCGAGAGATTTATCAAGGATCTTGACAATCATTGGGGCGGCCCTCTGCTTTATATATGGGGTCATAGCTTTGAGTTCCGCACCGAGGAGGATTGGCGGACTATGGAGGATGCCGTCGCGCGTATGAGCGGTAACGACAAGGTATGGTACGCCACCAATATTGAGATATACAATTATATGATGGCTCAGAGAATGCTCCAGATATCGGCTGATGAGACCATGTTCTATAACCCCTCGTCGATGGACGTTTGGGTATCGAGAGATCACAAGGAGATCATCTGTATCCCTGCAGGGCAGACGGTGGTGCATAAGTAAAAAACAGCGGCATAGCCGCTGTTTTTATTTTCTTTCCTTGAAGTATGCCTGAGGGTACTGACAGGTAGGGCAGATGGGAGGAGGGTTCTTGCCCTTGACCACGTAGCCACAGCTGATGCAGATCCATTCGGTCTCCGCAGAATCGGAGGAGAATGTCTTGCCGTCAAGTATCTTCTGGCGGTATTTTTCATAGCGCTCCTCGTGCTGCTTTTCGATAGACGCTACACGGTCGAAGAGCGCGGCAAGCTCGTCAAAGCCCTCACCACGCGCCTCTTCGGCGAACTGAGCGTACATGGTTTCCCATTCGAAATGCTCACCGCCTGCGGCCGCCTCGAGATTTTTCTCGGTGTTGTGCCAGCCGCCGAGATATTTGAACCAGATCTCTGCGTGCTCCTTTTCATTTTCTGCGGTCTCGCAGAATATCTGGGATATCTCAACGAAGCCGTCCTGCTTTGCCTTCGCCTCGAAAAGCTTGTATCTTAAATATGCCTGAGATTCTCCCGACAGGGCGGTGTGAAGATTCTGCTCGGTCTTTGTGCCCTTGAGGGCATCGGGGGTCACGCTGGTTTTGAAATTGATATCCATATTTCTCTCCTTCAGGTAATTTTTTCTGAAATTAGTTTTAACTTTTCAGCGGTATTTTATACCATACTATTGACTTTTTCGGCGCTTTGTGGTAGAATACCTTCGGACAGTTCGTGACCATCCTGTCCTTAAACAAAACTACGGGCTTTTGACACGCTGCGTAGGCGTGTTTTTTCTTTGCCCCAAGGAAAGGGAAAATTTATGAATGAGATTCTTTTAATTGTTTCGGTCGTGCTTATCTACGGCGCAGTGCTTGTGGCGTACAGGCTTTTTGGAAAGCAGGGACTTTTTGCTTTCTCGGTAGTTGCTACGGTTCTTGCAAACATAGAGGTGCTGATACTGGTAGACGCCTTCGGAATGGAGCAGACTCTCGGCAACGTAATGTTCGCGTCAACCTATCTCGTTACCGACATACTCAGTGAAAACGAGGGTAAAAAGGATGCCTCAAAGGCGGTCTATATAGGCGTTTTCGCATCGGTGCTGATGCTGATATTCACAGGTCTTTGGTTGCTTTACACCCCCTCACCCGCAGACGTGGCGATGCCTGCTATAAAGCAGATATTCTCTCGCACACCCAGACTTATGCTTGCAAGCGTTCTTGGATATGCCGTATCCCAGCGCTTTGACGTGTGGCTCTATCACGCTTGGTGGGAGTTTACCTCCAAGAAGGGCGACTCGAGAAAATTCCTCTGGCTTCGTAATAACGGCTCCACCCTGATATCTCAGATAGTGAACACCATACTTTTCACTCTGGTAGGATTTGCGGGTATTTACGACACCCAGACGGTTATTGCAATAATGATATCCAGCTACGTTATTTACGTTTTCACCAGCCTTTTGGATACCCCTGTGGTGTATATCGCCCGTAGAATGAAAGAAAAAAGAGAAAAAGCTTTAAAAAATTAAAATATTTTTTAAAATAACTATTGACAAACCGATTAAGATGTGCTATAATATTTCCGTTGCGAAAAAAGCACCTTTAGCTCAGTTGGTAGAGCAACTGACTCTTAATCAGTGGGTCCCGGGTTCGAATCCCTGAAGGTGCACCATAAAGCCTGCCGAAATCGGCGGGCTTTTTTCGTTGAGCCAGACTGCTCTTAATTTCGCCCGTAGGGCGAATGTTGCATTGGATCCCGAGTTCGAACACTCAGGGTGCACCATAAAGCCTATCGAAAGATAGGCTTTTTTCTTTTTATTTTATTCCCTCAAGTGTAGCTACACTTAACACCACAAGCGTTTTTGAAATATCTGTTCTTGATAGCTGCTCGTTGAGAAAGGATCGGGTGCAATATCGGGGGTCTATCATTTCTACGTCGTAGTGGAGGGCGAGAAAGGGGAGAAGCGAGTTTGCAAAGCTGTCCTTTATCAGCAACAGCTTTTTTCGAGGGCTCTCTCCCGAGATTGAAAGATGCGAATAATTTCCACCGAGGAAAACTCGGTATTTATCGGCGGTGGTGAGATGCTCCTCTCGATAAAACCCCTTAAAGCTTTCTCGATTTTCGTGGTTTAAGACAGTGAATTTTTCGTCGCCCTCATATCGATATAGCGTGATGATGTCGGGTGTCACCGCCCACGAGGGCAGACAGGAGCGGGCGTATGAGGTCCCCCTGAAGTCTTCGCTGACTATCTCCTTTGTGAAAAAACTCTCGGCGTATGGAGTAATCCCAAGCTCCTCACATATCTGTCTATAAGCAACGTATGCCCCCTCGGTAGTCCAGTGGTGGTCGGTGTTATAGTACAGGTATCTGCTTGAATCTGCAAACCCCTCGGCGGTGGATATATTGCTTGCGTAAGCGTAGGGGAGAGCGCTTTCAAAGACCTCGGCGGAGCTTGGCGGAATATATATCACCGTATTTTCAAGGGAAGAAAGAAATTCAATGTTTTTCTCCACGTTTTTTCCAATCTCTATATTGGGACGGGTGACCAGAGCGCCGTTATTGGCGATTATAACTCTATTAGCCTCACCCTTTCCAAGAGAAAGCTCCATGATAGCCCGCGCTGCGGTGAAGCTGTTTCGGAGGGGGAACTGGTCCGAATAAAAATCCCCGAGAGCCTTGAAATATTCTCCGTTTATCAGGGCAGAGGCAGATATTTTCGGTAATTGTGAAAGACTTCGGTTTTCTTTTTGTGAGAAGCTTTTTTGCGGCATAATATATATTGCCGAGCCTAAGATTATCACGATAGCCCCCAAGATACAAAGAAATGTCAGGTCGCGCTTTGTTCTTTCCATAGCGTCCTCCTTTTTCTTTTATTTTTGCCAATAAAAAAACAGCCATTCTTTAGAATGACTGTTTTTTGTTTAGCTCTTTGAAAGATCTACTGTAATTATAAATCCGTCGGCGTTATTTCCGCTGACGCTGTATTCGTATTTTTCGGGTACCACGTGGCTATCCTGCGCACCAAGGTAATATATAGCGTAGGTCATAATTCCCAAGGGCTTTGTCGCAGAGGTATTCTCCTTAAGGTAGGAGAGATAGTCCTCAAAGGAAAGCTTTCTTTCCGCCATAGCGGTAGCGTGGGGGATTCCTACGTATCTGAACACGTTGGAACCAATATACTCGCCGTCGTCGTCGATCTCTGCCTCGCTTTCAAGCAGAGTAAAGCCGTATTTGTGGCAGTTCTCGTATATCCAGGTGTAGGTATCTACTCCGTAGATGGATTCGTTTCTTGCAAATTCTCCGTTGCTCAGAGGAGTATAATATCCAAGAGAGAGCGAGGCGCCCGACTCGTATATAGCCGCCTGACTTGATTTGCTTGAATCGTAGGCATCATACACCAGCAGGTTGTCGTCCTTGGTTTGCTTATAGAAGTCCTCCATCATAGCGTTGAACTGCTTGAGAACGTCGGCTCTAAGGCTGAGAGAAGCCGTGTTGCGAACCGAATATATGCTGCTTCCCGTATCTGTCTTGGGGCGTTCAACGCTCATAAGAGTAACCGAGGTGGTCTTATGGAGCGGATGAGTAGCGTCGAGCAGAAGAAGATCTCCCGAGTATATATCATTTTGGGGAATAGTAATTGTTTTTGTTGCTCCAATATTCAGCTTTTCGCTGTTTGCCTGACTGCTTTGGATAATAGCTGAAACTATTCCGTAGCCCGCAAGGGTCAACAGAAGCATTGCTGCAAGGACTAAGGTCGCGCAGACGGAGTAAAAGGTTATTTTCTTTTTCTTCTGCGTCAGCAGGGAGCCACCCTCGAAAAGAAATGATATATCCATTTAAAGAAACCTCCTTTTTTATTTTTTTAGCCTCAATCGCCGAAGCGATTGAGGCTATTTCGTTTTAATTATTCAGCGTCCTTGATGGAGAAGTCCATACGGCCCTTCTTGTCAAGTCCCATATATTTTACCTTAACTGCGGAGCCTACGTCGATTCCTGCGTCGGTAACCTTGTTGATTCTGCTCTTGCAGATCTTGGAAATGTGAACCATTCCCTCCTTACCGGGAGCGTACTCAACGAAGCATCCGATATCCTCGTTGGGCTTATCCTTGCTTGCAAGGATCTTAACAACGGTTCCGTTGTAGGTTGCGCCAACCTCGGGCTCGAATACGATCGCGTCGATCATAGCCTTTGCCTTTGCTGCGCACTCGCCGTTGGTAGCTGCGATGCAGATAACACCCTCGTCGTTGATGTCGACCTTAGCGCCCGACTCAGCAACGATCTTCTGGATCACAGAGCCGCCCTTACCGATAACCTCACGGATCTTATCGGGATCTATCTTGAAGCTGGTCATCTTGGGAGCGTACTTGGAAACCTCAGCTCTGGGAGCCTCGATAGCCTTGAGAATTACCTCGTCGATGATGTAATCACGGCCAACGTGGGTCTGTGCAAGAGCTGCCTTGATGATCTCGGGTGTAAGACCGTCGATCTTAAGGTCCATCTGAATGGAGGTGATACCCTTGTGAGTACCTGCTACCTTAAAGTCCATATCGCCGTAGAAGTCCTCAAGACCCTGGATATCGAGCATGATATCCCAGCTTCCGTCCTCAGCGGTGATAAGACCGCAGGAGATACCTGCAACGGGAGCCTTTATCGGAACACCTGCGTCCATAAGAGCAAGGGTAGAACCGCATACGGAGCCCTGAGAGGTAGAACCGTTAGAGGAAACTACGTCAGAAACAAGGCGGATAGCGTAGGGGAACTCCTCGGGAGAGGGAAGTACGGGAACGAGCGAACGCTCAGCAAGTGCACCGTGACCGATCTCACGACGTCCGGGAGAACGGGTGGACTTAGCCTCACCGGTAGAGAAACCGGGCATGTTGTAGTGGTGCATATATCTCTTCTCGGTCTCGTTGTCGATACCGTCGAGCATCTGGGACTCGGAAAGCATACCGAGAGTAGCAACTGTGAGAACCTGAGTCTGACCTCTGGTGAAGAGACCCGAACCGTGGGTTCTGGGAAGAATACCAACCTCCCTTCCGAGGGGTCTGATCTGATCCATTCTTCTTCCGTCAACACGCTTCTTGTCAACAAGGAGCCAACGGCGAACGATCTTCTTCTGGATCTTGTAGATAAGCTCGTCCATCATGGAGCCGATCTCGGGATACTCCTCGCCGAACTTCTCGATGATAGCGTCGGTTATCGGAACAACTCTCTGGTCACGGATGTTCTTGTCGTCGGTATCGAGTGCGATCATCATATCCTTCTCGCAGAAGTCGAATACCTTGTCGAACATTTCGTGGTCAAGATCGCAAGAGGGGTAATCAAACTTGGGCTTACCGATCTCGTCGATAATAGCATTGATGAAGCCGAGAAGGTCCTTGATCTCCTCGTGAGCCTTCATAATAGCCTCGTACATAGTGTCATCGTCAACCTCGTTAGCGCCTGCCTCGATCATTACGACCTTGTTCATGGACGCTGCAACGGTAAGCTGAAGATCGCTCTTCTTCTGCTCCTCCTCGGTGGGGTTAACTACGAGCTTGCCGTCAACAAGTCCCATAAATACGCCGCCGATAGGTCCGTTCCACGGAATATCGGAGATTGCGAGAGCAGTAGATGCACCGATCATAGCGGTGATCTCAGGAGAGCAGTCGGGGTCAACCGACATAACGGTAAGGGTAAGAGCTACGTCGTTACGGAGATCCTTGGGGAAGAGGGGACGGATGGGGCGGTCGATTACACGAGAGGTAAGAACTGCCTTCTCAGAGGGCTTACCCTCTCTCTTGAGGTAACCGCCGGGGATCTTTCCTGCCGCATACATTCTCTCGTCGTAGTCAACCGAGAGGGGAAGGAAGTCGATACCGTCACGGGGCTTTGCAGACGCGGTAGCGCAGCAAAGAAGAGCGGTCTCGCCGTAGCGAATGAGAACAGAACCGTTTGCAAGGCCAGCCATCTTACCGGTCTCGATCACGAGGGGACGACCAGCAAAGGTATAGCGGAACACCTTGTAGTTCTTAAATTCGATAGGTGTGCTGATAGTGTTGGACATAATATCCTCCTTAAAATATATTGATATTATCTCACAAGTCTTAGCACTTAATCACACGTCGCCCACGTGCGCGGCGCATGATTAACTGCTAATACGATGTGAGAATATCTGCAAAATTAAATAAAAAAGGTGAAAAAAAGAGTAAGGGAGTGAGGGGTATAAACAGACGCTTTACCCTTCACTCCGACAATTATAGTATTACTTACGAAGACCGAGCTTCTCAACGATCGCACGGTAGCGCTCGATGTCAGTCTTCTGAAGGTAACCGAGGAGGTTTCTTCTGTGACCAACCATCTTCTGCAGGCCGCGACGGCTGTGATGGTCCTTGTGGTTGCCCTTGAGGTGCTCAGTGAGGTTCTTGATTCTGTAGGTCAGAAGTGCGATCTGAACCTCGGGAGAACCTGTGTCACCCTCGTGGGTAGCATACTGCTCAATAATTGCCAGCTTTTCGTCTTTCATCATCATTTTTGGTATTCACCTTTCAAAAATTATTTATCGATAACTCCGTCTTGGGTGGGTGAAAAATTGCTTCGCAATACAGATCCCGAAAACCGAGTCAACGACATACGCATTGTATTATACCACAAACAAGTCTGTTTGTAAATAGCTTTTTGAAAATTTTTTATTTTTCTTCATATATATTACTTAAAGTCAGGGGTGAAGCTTGACGAGGCAGAGGCTCTTTCCTGAATAAAACCGTTGAATCCCAACGCTTCAGCGCGTTCGACGACCTTGCCGTATTCAAAGGTAGTTATCCGTCTATGAAGCTCCTTGTAGGGTGAATCAAGGGCAAATTCGGGGGTGTATTGGCTCATAAGGCTCAGGAGAATGTCCTCGGTTGGCATAGCTTCGGCAAGTCGCTCGAGAGCGGCGATGCTGTCGGCGCGGCAGGAGGGAAGCACCAGATGGCGAACTATCACTCCTCGTGAGAGCAGGTCGGGCTCGGTGGCAGAGTATTGATATTTTCCCGTTTGTCTGTACATCTCTGCTATTGCTTTGAACGCCACCTCGGGATAATCGGGTGCCGAGGAGTATTTTGCCGCAAGCTGAGGCGAGGCGTATTTCAGGTCGGGGAGATAGATATCTACAAGTCCCTCAAGAGCTTTCAGTGTGCTTACTCTTTCGTAGCCCGAGGAGTTATAAACTACGGGAATGTGCAATTCCCCTGAGGATTTAAGCTTTTTCAGCAGAGGGATGAGCTTGTGGAGAAAGTGGGTGGGGGTCACAAGGTTTATGTTGTGAACGCCTGTTTCCTGCAGCTCGAGTATAGCGTCGTAAAGCTGAGCGTCGCTCATCTCTCTGCCCGCGCCGTCCTCTCGGCTTATATCTCGGTTCTGACAAAAGACACAACGGAGCGAGCAGCCCGAAAAGAACACGGTTCCCGATCCGCGAGAGCCGCTTATGACAGGCTCCTCAAAATGATGGGGAGCTATTCTTGCGACGCGTATGGTGTCGCTCTCGCGGCAATATCCCTGTGCCACACTGCGGTCAATATTACATTTTCTCGGACAAATATTGCAAACGCTCATAGCCTTTTCCTTCATTTTAATAATATTACTATATATTTTAACAGTATTTTCGAATTTTGTCAGTTAAGAACGGTAAAGTTTACAAAAAATTAACCGTTATTCTCGCACAGAGAGGGCTTTTTGTGATAAAATAGATTTAACGTATTAAGGCAGGTGATTTTATGAGCACTAAAATACAAACGGCAGAACTTCTTTGTGTTGGAACCGAGCTTTTGCTTGGCGACATAGTTAATACAAACGCGGCGTATCTTTCAAGACGACTTGCCGAGCTTGGTATCGGCGTGTATCATCACAGCGTGGTTGGGGACAATCCCGAAAGACTTGCAGCTGCGCTTTCTCTGGCGCTGTCGAGAGCCGATCTTGTGGTGACCAGCGGAGGTCTTGGGCCTACTAAGGACGATCTTACCAAGGAAACTGCGGCGGAGCTTCTGGGTCTGCCTATGGAGCTTGACGAGAAGGCGCTTGAGGATATAAAGGCGTATTTTAGCGCAACGGGCAGAGTTATGACCGAAAATAATATCAAGCAGGCTATGATGCCCCGTGGAGCCGTAGTGTTCAAGAATTCATACGGAACCGCTCCTGCGCTTGCTATCGAAAAGGGAGAGAAGACTGTTATAATGCTCCCGGGACCTCCCGTTGAGCTTGTTCCTCTTTACAGCGGAGCGGTGCTCGATTACCTGAAGGTGAGAAGCGGACGCGCTATCGTCAGTAGAAACCTGCATTTCTTTGGCATTGGCGAGTCGGCTCTGGCGCAGAAGCTTGACGATCTTATGACCAATTCTAAAAATCCTACGGTTGCGCCCTATTGTGATTCGGGCGAGGTCCGCCTGAGAGTTACTGCTGAGGGCAGCGACGAGGAGAGCGCTCGCGCTATGTGCGACGAGTGCGTTGAGAAGATCCTTAATAGCGAGGTCGGTCCTCTTGTTTACGGAGTTGACGTTGAAAATATGGAGAGGGCATTGGTCGATGCTCTTCATCGCACAGGGCTTACTCTGTCGACGGCAGAGTCCTGCACAGGCGGACTCATTGCGAAGCGCATTACCGATATTGCAGGCTGCTCCGACGTATTTATGGGCGGCTTTGTGACCTATACCAACGAGATAAAGGAAAAGCTTTTGGGAGTGAAGCTCGAAACTCTTGAGGCGTACACCGCCGTTTCGGCTGAGGTGGCTATGGAGATGGCAAGGGGCGCGAGAGAGCGCACAGGTAGTAACATAGCTCTGTCTGCAACAGGAATTGCGGGCCCCGGTGGAGGAAGTGAGCTTACCCCTGTGGGAACGGTGTTTATCGGTATCAGCACCAAGGACGGTGAGAGCTTTAGAAAGCTTTCTCTTTCTGCAAACCGAAGCAGAGAGTTTATCCGTACTGTCAGCGCCACTCACGCCTATGATATGGCGTTAAAGTATATTCGTAATAAAATGTAGAAAAAATTTACTTTTTTGAGAATATCTATTGATTTTCTCCAAAATATGTTGTAAAATATACTCTCGAAGATTTTTATTTGACAAATTGTTGACAATGTGAAGTGCAACAGGAAGGTGTGTTTATGAAAAAGATAAATAAAATTGGCGTTCTTAGCTCTGGCGGAGACGCTCCCGGAATGAACGCGGCAATACGCGCTATAACCGATAAGGCTCTTGCAGAGAACATCGAGGTAGTTGGAATACTCGGCGGTTACAGCGGACTTATAAATGACAGAGTTATGAATCTGACTGCGGATTTCGTAAACGGAATCGTAGGCAAGGGCGGTACTGCTATATACTCCGACCGTTGTCCTGAGTTTGCAACCGAGGAGGGAATGCAGAAGGCTATCGCTACCTGCAAGAAGCATAACATAGATGCTGTCGTTGCTATCGGCGGCGACGGAACCTTCAGAGGTGCTACCGACCTCAGCCTTCACGGTATTCCTACCGTAGGCGTTACCGGTACTATTGATAACGATATAACCGCTACCGATTACACGGTTGGCTTTGATACGGCAATGAGCACCGTTCTTGATGCTCTTGATAAGTTTATGGATACCTGCGAATCTCACGCCCGTTGCAACGTAGTTGAGGTAATGGGAAGAGATTGCGGAGATATCGCAGTAAGAACTGCTATCGCTTCGGGCGCTATTGCAGTAGCAATTCCCGAGGTTCCCTTTGATGAGAAGGCTGCACTCGAGAGAATCAAGCAGGCAAGAGCCGACGGCAGACGTGGAATGGTAGTTGTAATCAGCGAGGGTGTCTTCCATACCGATGAGACTGGCAACAAGATACCTTACGGTGAATACTTCACAGAGATTTGCGAGAAGGAAACAGGCGTAGCTGCAAGATTTGCACGTCTTGCTCACTTCCAGAGAGGTGGATGTCCTACACTTCGCGACCGTCTTACTGCTTCGAGAATGGGTGTTCTCGCAGTAGAGCTTCTTATGGAGGGCAAGAGCGACCTCATCGTTATCGAGGAGGACGGCAAGTACGTTCCTATGGATATAGTATTTGCGCTCACCACCGACCGTATGTACAAGAAGAAGCTTAAGGCAGGCGACCTTGACAAGTACTCCGCTGAGGATATAGCTGCTATGGAGGCTATATGCGCTAAGCGTAAGGCTGAGATCGAGGAGCTTTACAAGATAGCTAACGAGATAGCTTATTGCTAATAATAAAAAGCAGACGATCTGATCGTCTGCTTTTTTTATTTAAAGAAAACAAATAAGCTTTTCAATAGCGATATAGCCCTGTGGTGAGAGCTTCAGCGAGAGGTCTGCCTCGGAGCAGAGGAGCAGGGCGCGCTTGAGCCTTTCCTCGCTCTTGGTGGCGGCCGCCGCCGCGTAGAGCTTGACCTTATATTCGTTCTTCATATTCAGCACTCGGGTTATCTCGGACACGGGAATCCCCTCGGCCTGAAGAAGCTTTATGTGAAGAAGCTCATAGACTGTACGGGCAACCTCGCCGAGAATGATGATGGGGTCTATTCTGCGGAATTTCATTACCCTAAGAGCCTCCATAGCCTCGTCGTACTTACCGTCGAGAATAGCGTTGGTAAGGGCGTAGGCATCCGAGCTTATGACCGAGGTGGACACCGCCTCTACGTCATCAGGGGTCACTTTATCTCTCCCGTGCTTCTTGACGTAGAAGGAAAGCTTTTCGGTTTCGGACGAGAGAATGAACATTGATCTTCCGCAACGCTCGACCAATGTGGAGCACACCTCGGGGGAGGCGGTCACACCGTGATGCTCGAAGTGCTTGCCCACCCAGCTTACAAGTCGGGAAGCGGGAATGGGGTCGAACTGTACGGGGGTCAGGTATTTGGAAAGCTCGGTAAGAACGGGGGAGGGAGCCTTTGGAAGTCTGCCCTCGTCGATAAGTCCCGCGGGAACCGAGATTATAAGCACGTTATAGTCGTATTCCTCAAGAGCCGAGAGGGCATCGTAAAGCTCCTCAAGCTCGCTCGGCTTCATTTCGGATATGGCAAGTCCGTTGATGGTGACTATCTTTTGCTCACACATCATAGGAGGTGGCATAAGGGCGTTGGAGAGCGCCGTGGGAGAATAGTCCATAGGGTCTATCCTTACGTCGTTGAATACCGCAAAGGTCTCCTCGGTGCAGACAGCCTCTCTTGCGGCGCGCAAAGAAAAGCTCTTGAGATAGTCCTCCTCACCAAAGAAGAGATACCCTCCCGAAAGCCCTTTTTTCAGTTGTTTTCTGAACACGTCTTCCTTTATGATATCCATTTATCGCACCGCCTTTAATATATATGTATATTTTAACACAAAAGGTCGAAGACTGCAACGATTTTTCATATATTTTAATAAAATTGCAAAAAATGGGTGTTTAGTGATAAAAAATTAAAAAAATATCTTGACAAATAAAAGAAAATGTGGTTAAATATATGGTGTCATTGTGTAAAAGCGTTATTTTGGCTTAAAAAAGCAACACGCTTCCGGAAAAATTCCGGATAGAACACGATCCGGAATGAAAAAGAATTTAAGGAGGTGCAGGAGATGCTCAGAACTTATCAACCCAAAAAGCGTCAGAGAAAGAAAGAGCACGGCTGCAGAAAGAGAATGGCAACTGCTGACGGCAGAAACGTATTGAAGAGAAGACGCGCTAAAGGCAGAAAAAGATTGACATATTAATCTCGTTGAACAAGGTTCGACAGCCTACACATAAACCGCCGATGACACCTAAGAGCAGTATCTGCTTTTCGTGAGCATCGGGGTTTTTGGTTTATGGCGGAATTTCAACGTCTGCAGAAAGAGAAGGCAAGATGAAGGATATCGCAATAAGAGAAAATCATCTGTATAACAAGGCCTACCGTAAGGGTAAGAGCTACGTGGGAAAGTATGTGGCGGTCTACGTTCTGCGCGATTACGCGGCAGAGCGACTTGCTCGCGCTAATCCCGAGAAGAAGCAGCTTAACCGTGTGGGTCTGTCCGTGTCCAAGAAGCTTGGCGGAGCGGTGGTTCGTAACAGAACCAAGAGAATACTCCGCGCGGCGTATGCTACTGTGAAGAACGATCTTCGCACGGGAAACCTGATAGTTATCAGCGCTCGCGTAGCGGCTGTCAAGAAAAAGAGCACGGATATTGCGGTAGAGCTTAAGAAGGCCTTTTGTGAGCTCCAAATGTTTTCGGACATTTGAGGCAGGAAGGTATTAACCAAGAAAAACCATGAAGTATGTTTGCGCTTGGCTTATTCGCTTTTATCAAAAATTTTTATCGCCCCTGAAACGAAATCCCACGTGTAGGTTCACTCCTACATGCTCTGCCTACGCTCTCGAAGCGTTTATGAAACGTGGCTTTTTCGTGGGTCTTTGGCTGACGGTATGGCGTATTTTGCGCTGTAATCCGTTCGTTCCGGGTGGGTATGATCCCGTTCCCGAGAAAAAGCATAAGAGGATCCCGAAGTATGATAGGGAGAATGCGGGTGATGACACGAATGACACAGCTCCGACAAAATAAGAGAGGAGATCCAAATGGATATTATCAACAAACCGTTAGGATGGATATTGAAGATCTTCAGTACCATCGCAGGAGGTAACTATCTCGTTGCAATATTGCTTTTCGCAGTACTCTTCGAGGTGATCTTGCTGCCCTTCGGAATCAAGCAGCAGAAAAATTCTATCAAGCAGGCTCGTCTGCGCCCCAAGGAAATGGCTATCCGCAAGAAGTACGCGGGCAGAGACGACCAGCCTACAAAGCAGAAAATGACTCAGGAGATCCAGGAGCTTTACCAGAAGGAAGGCTATAATCCGCTCAGCGGCTGTCTGCCCCTTCTTATCCAGTTCCCCCTTCTGATTGCGCTTTATAACATTGTTGTAAACCCCTTGAAGTATATCTGCGGTCTTAGCGACACTGCCGTTGAGCAGATAGCGACCATTACAGGCGGAACCACTACGGGAGGCTCTATGTCGCTTCTCGGATCTATCCGCAGTATGGGCTACGGCGCTTTCCAAAACGTAGAGGGCTTCACCAAAGAGGTATATGACAGCGTTCCTAACCTTAATCTTGGATTTATGGACCTTTCCAAGCTTCCTAAGGACTGCATGAATCTTGACAGCCTTAAGGTAGCTTCGAACTGGTTTGTACTTGCAATACCCGTTCTTACCTTTATCGCATATTTCTTCAGCATGAAGATATCGAGAAAGCTGATGTATCAGCCCGTTACCGATAACGCTCAGGCAACAGGATGCTCCAACAAGATGATGGACATCATGATGCCCCTGTTCAGCGTATTTATCTCCTTCGGCGTTCCCGCCGCTCTTGGCGTATACTGGATATCTAAGAGCTTGCTGGGCGTTGTAAAGCAGGTAGCTCTTTATTTCGCTATGCCTATCCCCAAGTTCACCGAGGAGGATTACAAGGCGGCTGAGAAGGAGATCGGCGTTAAGAACGAGAAGAATGCCAAGGTTCAGAAGTCGGGTAAGGTAGTTCGCTCGCTCCACCATATCGACGATGAGGATTTCGAGGATACTCGAGATGCGGCTATCGCTCGTAGAGAGGCTCTTGAGGCTCAGGAGGCGGCAGAGCAGGAGAGCTCGGCAAACAAAAAGAACGTTATCGAGGCGGCTCCCATCAAGGATGACCAGCGTGATAACAATGACAAATAATCAGTTAATTGACACACGGAGATTTTAAAGTGAAAAAAGAAGTAATAGTAAGTGCTAAAAGCATTGAGGAGGCAGTTGCTAAGGCTGTTTGTGAGCTTGGCGCCCCCTCTGCTGACAAAATAGAGTACACCGTAATTGAGGAGGCAAAGAAGGGCTTCCTCGGAATCGGCTCTACCGACGCTAAGATCAGCGCAAGCTACACCGTAGGCAAGGAGATGGAGGCTCTCGCTTTCATCGAGAAGCTTATTGCAGATATGGAGCTTGAGGCTGAGGTAACTATGAGTGAGGGTGAGAACGGCGAGCACAGAATCGCTATCAGCGGTCAGAGTGCGGCAATTCTTATCGGTCACCACGGCGAGACTCTTGACTCTCTTCAGTATCTTGCAAACCTTGCGGCAAACAAGCGCGTAGGCGGCAAGAAGGAGGAGTACGTTAAGATAACCGTTGACGTTGAGGGCTATCGCGCAAAGAGAGAGGAAACTCTCCGCGAGCTCGCAAGAAAGAGAGCAGCTCAGGTTCTTAAGTACAAGAAGAGCTTTATGTTCGAGCCTATGAACCCCTATGAGAGAAGGATCATCCACTCTGAGATACAGAATATCGAGGGTGTTTCTACCAACTCTATCGGTTCCGAGAACAACAGAAAGATCGTCGTATTCCTTGACGGCGAGGTTTAATAACAAAAGAAAAAGCAGCTTGATTTTCAAGCTGCTTTTTCTTTTATTGCCTTTTGCTCCTTATAGGAGAGATTGTTTTCGAATACGGCAAGCATAAGATGCGCCGTGGCGCAGATAGCCGATAGGGTAATGAATACGGCGGGGCAGACGGTGAGCCCGTCC
>JAZQVZ010000019.1:0-18631 GCA_045632105.1 Eubacteriales bacterium
CCGACGCTCATTAGTTCGGCGACGTTGGCGCCCATACCCTGAAAAGCGTTTTCGAAAGCGGAGAGCTTCGCATAGATAATCTGCGCCGACTTGGTATAGGAAATATAGACGGACTTTCCTTTCTTGGAAGGACCGATACCCCTGAAGCGTGTGTTGCGAGAATGCGCGAGCGCTCTCGCGGCAAGGACACCACGGCAGGTCACTGGGAGATAACCGGATACGTATCCAAATCTCCTTTGCCTACCTTTCCTAACGGATTTCCCGAGGATATAATTTCGGTCATAAAAGAAATATCTGGCAGAGAAATACTCTGCAACGGCATATATTCGGGACTTGAGGTTATCGACTCGTACGGCAGAGAGGCGCTTCAAAAGGGCGCTCTTATCGTCTATACCTCGGCAGACAGCGTGCTTCAGATTGCTGCTCACGTTGACGTGGTTCCTCTTGAGGAGCTGTATAGAATATGCAGCGAGCTTCGCGCTCGTCTTACTGACGATAAGCAGGGCGTGGGAAGAATAATTGCCCGTCCCTTTAAGAGCGTGGGAGATGGATTTGTGCGCACGCCCGACAGACGAGATTATTCCCTGAAGCCTCCTGCAAGGCTTCTTCCTGAGGCGGTGAAGGAGAGCGGACTTTCCTCTATTGCGGTGGGTAAGATATCCGATATATTTGCAGGCGTGGGCTTTACCGAGGCGGTTCGTACTCATAATAATGACGAGGGAATGGCGGTTACCGAGGAGTATATCTCTAAGGACTTCGAGGGGCTTTGCTTTGTAAACCTCGTTGATTTTGATATGCAATGGGGACATAGACGCGACGTTTTGGGATATGCCAAGGGACTTTCTGATTTTGACGCTTGGCTTGGCAGGGTTCTGCCAAAGCTTGGTGAGGAGGATCTGCTGATAATAACCGCAGATCACGGTTGTGATCCCTGCTTCAGCAAGGGCACCGACCATACCAGAGAGTACACGCCCCTTATAGTTTACGGAAAGGCGCTGATTCCCGAGAATTTTGGCACCAGAGAGTGCTTCTCGGATACGGGAGCCACCGTGGCAGAGATCCTCGGCGCACGTCTTGAGTGCGAGGGATCTCCTTTGGAGCTTAAGTTTAGATAACGGAGATAGTTATGGAAAAATATGAAAGACTTGCAGAAATAGCAAAGCAGGCACGTCAGAGAGCCTACGTACCCTATTCCTCTTTTATGGTGGGTGCGGCGTTGCTCTGCGCAGACGGAAGCGTATACGAGGGATGCAACATAGAAAATGCTTCCTTTACGCCTACCTGTTGCGCTGAAAGAGTTGCTATATTTGGAGCAGTTTCTGAGGGTAAGAGAGATTTTGAGGCTATCGCAGTAGTTGGCGGAAAGCAGGGAGAGAAATGCGCTCCTTGTTATCCTTGCGGAGTTTGCCGCCAGGTATTGTCGGAGTTTTGCGATGAGAGCTTTAAGGTCATTATTGCCTCGGATGAGGGTATTACAGAGCTGACACTTGGTGAGCTGCTGCCTCACTCCTTTGATTTTTGAGCAAGGAAATGAAGATGAAGGATATTACTAAAAAGAAGCTTATATATATTCGATATATTCTGCCTCCCGTTTTGCTGGTGGCAATGCTTGTAATGATGCTGATTCCCTCCTATCGCTTTATAAGTGACGGAAAGGTAAATCAGCCTATCTCAGCGTTTTCTCTCTTGGAGAATTCTTACGAGCAATCGAGAATGGTACTATTTGGCACCGAGGAGCAGACAAATGCAAATATTCTTTTCTCGGAAATATTGCTCGTGGGGATAATATCCGCGGTAATTCTGTTTGTACTTGCACTTGCGGTGTCGATCTATTGCGCCGTAATGGCTCTGATCTACTTTGCAGGAAATGATGAGGATAAGGCAGAGAGCATGAGGACTGTATTTATCACGCTTCTGCCCAACAGAATAGTAGCCTCGATTGGACAGGCTCTGGTACTTCCGCTTTTGCTGGTGCCATATTCTATGGAGCCTCTTTATAAATTCGTTTTCGGCATGCGCGTGACCTTTGTGCTCACCGCTCCCGACCCGCTGATATTCGGCGGAGTGGCGCTTCTTGCCATATTTGTTCTCACAGCTATCTGCGCACCCCTTGAGCGTAGCTTTGATGCCGATATATTCAAACGCAACAAGCTCGAAGTGGCGACAGAGAGCGAGGAAGAGGAGGAATACGAGAGTGTATTCAGCACCTCTGACGATAACGCTGACGACGATAGTCTTCGCGAGAGAAACGAGAGAATAAGAGAGCTTCTTTTGAAGAATAAAGAAAATTGATAACGATAAGGAAAATACGATGACGATGGATACACAGCTTTGTGAACGCTATCTTGCGGCAAAGCGCAAACTGTTTGATACATATTATTCGAGCCTTAATCCCGAGCAGAGAGAGGCGGTGTTTACCGCTAACGGAGCTCTGCTTGTATTGGCAGGAGCGGGAAGCGGAAAGACCACGGTGCTTGTGCGCCGAATTGTTTATCTCGTTAAGTACGGCAACGCTTATTACAGCGATTACGTTCCCTATGACCTGACCGAGAGCAGAGTGGCGCAGCTTGAAAGAGCGGCAGGCGAAAGCAGAGAGGTTATCGGTGAGATCCTTCCCGAATTTATATCCTCACCCTGTCCCCCTTGGCAGATGCTTGCCATAACCTTTACTAACAAGGCGGCAAGAGAGATAAAGACCCGTCTTGCCTCTGCAATGGGCGACGAGGAAGCGGCAAACAATATCTGGGCGGGAACCTTCCATTCTATCTGTTTGAGAATACTTCGCAGATATGGAGAGCTTCGTGGATATAGAGATAACTTCACTATCTATGATACCGACGACACCAAGAAGGCGGTGGGAGCGGCTATGAAGTCGTTGAATATTGATGAAAAGTCCCTGCCTATAAAATCGGTTATAAGCGAGATAGGAAGAGCAAAGGATAACCTGCTGACTCCCGAAGAATACGAGCTTGAATACGGAATAAAGGACTTCAGAAAGCGTCAAATTGCCAAGGTATACAAGAGATATCAGGAGCAGATGATGCAGTCCAACGCTCTTGATTTTGACGATATCATTATGCAGACAGTATTTCTGCTCAGGGAAAATCAGGACGTAAGAGAGTACTATCAGTGCAAGTTTAGATACGTTTCGGTTGACGAGTTTCAGGATACCAACCACGCCCAGTTCACGCTTACGGCTCTGCTTTGCGGAGAGCACAACAATATAATGGTCGTTGGCGACGATGACCAAAGCATCTACAAGTTCAGAGGCGCGGTCATCGAGAATATTCTTGGATTTGACCGCAAATTCAAGGACACCAAGATCATAAAGCTGGAGCAGAATTACCGTTCCACCTCGGTTATCCTTGATGCCGCAAACGCTGTTATTGCGCAGAACGTAGGCAGAAAGGGTAAGAACCTCTGGACTCAGCGAAAGGGCGGTGCAAGAATAACTCTGCGCTTGTGCGATGACCAGAACGCCGAGGCGAGATATCTTGTGGACAAGGTTAATTCCTTTGTTGCCGACGGTAAATACAAGTTCAAGGATTGCGCTGTGCTTTACAGAACTAACGCTCAGTCCAATATAATCGAGCGCACCTTTGCAAAAAGTGGAATTCCATATAGAATGCTTGGTGGCTTGCGCTTTAATGACCGTAAGGAGATCAGGGATATAATTGCTTACCTGCAGTTTATCGTAAACCCTGCGGACAGCGAAAGAATGAAGCGGATCATCAACGAGCCAAGACGCGGAATCGGTGCTCAGACTACCGAGGGAGTGGTGCTTATTGCATCCGAAACAGGCAAAACTCCCCTTGAGGTAATGCTTGAGGCGGACAAGTACATCGCTCTTTCGAGAAGCACAGCAAAGCTGAAGCTTTTCGCATCTATGATAATGGATCTTCGCAGAATGCTTGAGGGTGGAATATCCCTTGAGGCGTTTGTAAATCAGGTGCTTGACCGAAGCGGATACCGACAGATGCTTAAGGATGCCGGTGAAGAAGAGAAGGAGCGACTTGAGAATATCGAGGAATTCGTGTCCAATATCATAAGCTATGAGGAGGACAACGAGAATCCCACGCTGGTAGGATTCTTGGAGGATAACGCCCTTGTTGCAGACGTGGATAAGTACGATGACGATGCAGATGCGGTTGTTATGATGACCATTCACTCGGCAAAGGGACTTGAGTTCCCCGTAGTATTCCTTCCCGGTATGGAGGACGGACTTTTCCCCGGAATGCAGACCATTACGGCGGGAGAGTGCGAGATGGAGGAGGAGAGAAGGCTTGCATACGTGGCAATAACACGTGCAAAGGATATCCTTTATCTGACCCACACCAAGAACCGTATGCTCTATGGACGCACCTCGTATAATCCTATATCGAGGTTCGTTACCGAGATACCCCCCTCGCTTATTGAAAAGGATCTTCCTTTTATGCCATCAAGACGTGATTACGATGCTCCCCGCACATATATTTCAAATTCTCAGGCGGTGGATACCTCTCCCCGAAGAAAAACGGGAAGCGGAATATTTGCCTCCGAAAAGAAGAGCGCGCCTACGGGCAATCTCACGCTTAAGGAAGGCGACAGAGTTTCTCATATCACCTTTGGTGAGGGAGAGATACTGTCGGCAAGACCTATGGGCTCCGACGTGCTTTACGAGGTAATATTCGATAAGGCGGGAACCAAAAAGCTGATGGGAACCTACGCTCGACTTAAGAAGCTTAACTGAAAAAACGGGCTGCTTTGATAAAAAGCAGCCCGTTTATAAAAAATAAAAAATTTTTTAAAAAAAGGTATTGACATTTCCTTTGACATATAGTATAATACCAATGTTGCGCAAGCGACACACTATATGCGAGAGTGGCGGAACTGGCAGACGCGCACGTTTGAGGGGCGTGTAGTTCACACTGTACGGGTTCAAGTCCCGTTTCTCGCACCACAAAAAGCACTTGCTTTGGCAAGTGCTTTTTCATTTCTATATAAGAAAAAG
The DNA here is from genome assembly GCA_045632105.1 of Eubacteriales bacterium. Lineage (GTDB taxonomy): Bacteria > Bacillota > Clostridia > Oscillospirales > CAG-272 > HGM12713. Next base: position 4,991 of record JAZQVZ010000019.1, read on the forward strand.
CGTAGGCTCTAAGGCTTACGCTTTTTCTTTATCATTCTTTCGTTTTTCGGCGTCGCGGCGCGAAAACTCACAGCCGCAATAGTCCTGACGGTAAAGTCCGTATTCGACCGAAAGCTCACAGGAGCGCTTGTAGCCGTTCTTCTTTTTGAAATCCGAGAAGAGATATTTAACTCCTACGGCGTTGCCCTCTTCCTCGCCTATGGTGTTGAGCCACGTTGCGTTCTTATATGGACTTATGGAAAGGGTAGTGGTGAAGTAATCAAAGTTATGCTCCTTGGCTATCCTTGAGCTCTCGCGCAGACGCAGACGGTAGCATTTCTTGCATCTTGCCTCACCCTCTGCAAGCTCCTCAAGACCACGCGCCATTTCGTAAAATTCCTCGGGACAGTATCGGCCCTCCATAACCTTTACAGAGGGAGGCAGAGGCATCTCTCCTACAAGCCTTTTTAACTCCTCAAGACGAAAATTATATTCACTTTGAGGCGAGATATTGGGATTGAAGAAAAACAGCGTTATATCGAAAAAATTTGCCAGATACTCAAGCACGTAGCTTGAGCAGGGAGCACAGCAGGCGTGGATAAGCAGGCTGGGCTTTTTTTCGTTTGCCGATATTTGCTTCAGGGTGTTTTCTAACATCAAAGAATAATTCTGCCCGTTCATTTTTTCTCCTTACATAAAAGGATTTATCTTATAGCGCTTGTCCTCGTAAATTACAAGCTTGCGAGCGCTTATTTTCTCTGCTTTGCGGTTGATGGCGTTTATATGTACGGCAACGTTGCCAGAGCCAACTCCCGACGGGAGAAGCCTTGCAAGATCGTCGCGTCCGCTCTTGCCGCCCTCGGCTATTGCGCGGAGCAGCTTCTCCTCAGAGGGAGAGAGCAACAGAGGACGTCCAAGCAGGAACACGCCCTCACGCGAAAGCTCAAGAAATCTTATCTGCATCGCTGAAATATTCAAGAGCTATCTTGTAGCCGTCAAAGCCAAGTCCGCAAATAGTCTTCTTTGCAACCATGGAAATGTAAGAGAATTTACGGAATTCCTCACGCTCGTTGATGTCCGACAGATGTACCTCAACGGTAGGGATACCAACCGCCTTGAGAGCGTCGAGTATAGCTACGCTTGTGTGGGTATAGGCGGCAGGGTTTATGACGATGCCGTCAAAAACACCATAGGCGGACTGAATTATATCCACTATCTCGCCCTCGTGGTTGGATTGAAAGAGCGTAACGCTGTGTCCCAGCTCATCTGCGCTTTGGCGAATAAATTTCTGAAGCGCGTCAAAGCTTTTATCGCCGTAAATGGCGGGCTCTCTTATGCCAAGCATATTAAGATTTGGACCGTTTATAACAAGGATCTTCATATCTTTTTCCTTTGATTTTAAATTTTGGAGTAGTAATCGGTAACCGCGCGCTTTACGTTTTCTACGGTATCGGCAGGATTTTCCTCGCTTTGTACCTTTCGGTCTGCAAAGCGCAGATAGGAGTCGATCCTTCTTGCGTAAAGCTCTTCTATCGGTATCTTTTGCGAGAGCGGTCTGCCCTTTTTGGAAAGTCGGTTAAGATCGCGCTCGATGAATATTATAGCTCCGTTTTGGTGCAGGGGAGCGTAGTTGCGCTCCTTGGTTACGGCTCCGCCGCCCGTTGCGATAACTACGCCGCTCTTTTTACCGAGCTCAGCGAGAACACGGCTTTCCATAGCGCGGAATTCCTCCTCTCCAAGGGTTTCTATTGCCGCCGCAGGCGTTATGCCGTAGGTGGTGAGAAATTCGTCGTCAGCGTCAAAAAACGGCATCTTGAGATCACAGGCTACGCGTCTGCCTATGGTGGACTTACCACAGCCGGGCATACCTACAAGAACTATATTTCCCGTGCTCTTGCGAATGCTTGCGATAATGCGCTCGATACAGCCCTCCTCATAGGTGTCGCCTGTGAAATGCTCAAATCCTTTTGCAGCTTGAGCCACCAGCATAGATAGACCTCCCACTGCGGTGATACCACGGCTCTCTGCCTGAAGCATAAGAGCGGTATGAGCGGGATTGTATACCACGTCAAGGACAGCCTCGCAATTGGGGAAAAGGCTGAGGTCAGTGGGGGAAGCGTCATTCTTGGGATACATTCCCACAGGAGTGGTGTTTACTATGATTTTCGCATCGGAATGCTTTGCAAGGTTTTCGGGAGTGTTGTCCTCGATACCTATGGTAATAAGCTCGCTGACGCTCTTGTTGCGAAGCACGGTGCAAACGGTTGCAGATGCGCCTCCCGTACCGAATACGAGAGCCTTTTTGCCTTCTACGTTGACCTTTGCAGAGCTTATCATATATTCAAAGCCGAAATAGTCGGTATTGTAGCCGTAAAGTCTGTCGTCGGCTCCGCGGACTACTACGTTTACAGCGCCGATTGCCTGAGCCTCGGGGGATATTTCGTCAAGAAAGGGCATTACGTCCTTTTTATAGGGAATGGTCACACAGTAGGCGTCAAGCTCGTGGCTCATCACAAAATCGCGAAGCTTATCACGCTCTACCTCGCGAAGCACGAAGGAGTAGTCGGCAAGCTGATTATGTATCATTGCCGAGAAGCTGTGACCAAGCTTCTCGCCTATCAGTCCACACCTTTTATTCCGGTATCCCGTTTTCATTAGATCACCTCCGAGTAGGAGCCAAGGTAGGTGAACTCGTCGCATTCCTGTTCAAGCTCTGCAAGAAGCTCGGCAAGCTTGGGGGAATAAACGGGGGCTTCGAGGTCGAAATAGAACATGAATTCAAAATCTCTTTCGGGTATGGGACGGGATTCGAGCTTTATAAGGTTGATTCCAAGGGCATTGAAGCGGGCAAGTATGCGGTAGAGCTCACCGGGACGGTGAGGAGTTACCAGCATAAGCGAGGTGCGGTCAGCGCCGGGGTAGATCTCGATATCCTTGGAAATGCAAATAAATCTTGTATGGTTGTTTCCGTTGTCCTGAACGGCGCTTGCCAGAGTGCTAAGCCCATAAAGGGTAGCGCAGGAGCGGGAGGAAAGCGATGCTACGTCGCATCTGTCCGAATCTGCTACGCGCTTTGCCGCAATAGCGGTGTTTTCCACTCTCGTTATCTTAACGTCTGCGGGAAGCGAGGAGAGGAAGGTAGCGCACTGGCTGATAGCCTGCTCGTGGGAGAATATCTCCTTAACGTCGGAAAGCTTGACACCGGGCTTTGCTAAAAGACAGTGGTCGATCTTTATGCGAACTGTACGAACTATCTTGAAGTTTCTGCTTATCATAAGGTCATAGACCTTCTTTACAGAGCCCGCGGTACTGTTTTCTATCGGGATAACTCCGTAGCGGCACATTCCGCTCTCAATAGCCGAGAACACCTTCTCCCAATTGGAGAAGAAAACTATGTCGGGAGCCTTGAAGAGCCTTTCTGCCGCGATCTGCGAATATGCGCCCTCGACACCCTGACAAGCAACCGCCACGCGTTCGGGGAAGAGCTTGGGTGTGTTTTCAATAGCTTTAGTTATTTCATTATATAATGCAGACGAAGCGTCAAGCTTTTTGTGCTGATAAGAGCGAGAAAGCTCGAGTATGGTTGAGTACAGCGTTCTCGAGTAGCTCTCGAACTCCTCTCCCGACAGCTCGGATATCTTGCTCAGAAGAGCTCTTTCGCGAGAGGGGTCAAGAACGGGCATATTGTGCTCCTTCTTGTACTCAGCCACGCCTGCGGCGCAGTTCATTCTCTTGATGAACAATGATACCAGCTCTCTGTCTATTTCATCTATTTGTTGACGCAATTCGGTAAGTTCCATTTTGAGTTTCCTTTTTTATTTTGTGTTTTTTCTTTTTGAGTAGAGTATAACAAAGGGGATAAGAGCGAGGATGATAAAGGGGAAGAGCGCGGAGATAATAAAGGATATCTGAAGCTCTCCGCCCGATATTTCGGCTATTGCTCCTGCCATTGATGGGCCAATAACACAGCCCATATCTCCTGCAAGAGCCAGAAGCGCAAACATTCTTACGCCGCCAAAGGTAATGCTCTCGGTAGCAAGGCTATAAGTGCCCGGCCACATAATACCTACCGAAAGTCCGCAGAGGGCACAGCCCGCAAGCGACAACAGGGGGTAGGGAGAAAGCGCCGTAATAAGATAGGACAGGGCGCAAAGGGCTGAGGAGATGGCGAAGAATACGGTAAGTTTCATTCTCTTGCCGTTAAAGGCGTAGAGCACACGCGCACTTCCCATAAATATCGCAAAGGCACAGGGACCAAGCAGATCGCCAAGCGACTTTGATACGCCAAGACCCGTTTCGGCAAAGCTCGATGCCCATTGGCTCATTGCCATTTCGGACGCTCCCGCACAGAACATAATGATAAAGAATATCCAGAATACTCCCGAGCCCAGAAGAGAGCTGCTTTGCGCTTTTTTTCTTCCCTCGTCGGTGTCAGCTTCAAGGGTGAATATCGGCACTATCGAAAAGAGAAGAGCGCCTGTAAGAGGGATTATCGCCAAAAGGCAGGAAAGGATTCTCCAATGCTCAATTCCAACAAGGGAAAAGAACAGGATAGATATCAATATCGTACCTGCCGAGCCCCAGGAATAAAAGGAGTGCAGAAGGCTCATTGAAGCGCTTTTTTCTTTGGTGGGACAGGCTTCAACTATGGGGCTGATAAGAACCTCGATAATTCCTCCGCCTATTGCCGCAAGAACAGTAGCTATTATAAGCCCTGCAAATGCGTCGGGCAAAAGGTCGGGGAGAAATGCAAAGGATATCATTCCCACGGCCGAGCAGATATGCCCTAAAACTATGGTTCTTCTCGTGTCAAAGAGAGATGAGAACTTCGCTTCAAAGGCGTCCACCGAAAGCTGAGTAAGAAAGGATATGGCTATAAGCAGACCTATCTTGCCTATTGATATTCCGTAAGTGCTCTCAAAGGTTATAAAAAGCAGGGGTGAGAAGTTTATGACAAGCGCCTGGGTCATATATCCCACGTAGCCTGCCAGAACCGTGTGCCTTGCAGTTAGCTTCATTTGTTGCCGTTACCTCGTTTAATTTTTATGTAACATTCAGTTCGGGCAATCCAAGAGCATATCGCATACGGCAATAGCCGCAGCGGCTTCAAATACGGGCAGAGCGCGGAGCACCACGCAGGGGTCGTGTCTTCCCTTGATGGAAAGCTTAACGGGCTGCATGCTGACCATATCCACGCTGTCCTGCTCCTTGAATATGGAGGGTGTGGGCTTCATCGCTCCTCGGAATACCAGAGGCATACCGTTGGTCATTCCTCCGAGGATACCGCCACAGTTGTTGGTCTTTGTATATATCCTTTCACCGTCGGTGATAAAGGGGTCGTTATTCTCTGAGCCGAAAAGCGAAGCGCAATCAAATCCGTTGCCAAATTCTATTGCCTTTACTGCGGGGATACCGAATATTATTCCCGAAATTCGGTTTTCAACTCCGTCAAACATATGCTCGCCAAGGCCTGCGGGAAGTCCGAGGATAGCACATTCAATAACTCCACCTACCGAGTCACCGTTCTCTCTTGCCTCCTCGATGCGCTGCTTCATTTTATCGCCTGCCTCTTCGTTGAGAACAGGGAAGTCGGAGCGGCTTGAAAGGAGCGCGAAATCCTTCTCACTTACAGTTGCAAGATCAAAGGGAGTGTCGGCAACGCCGCCTATCGAATAAAGGTGAGCGGCGATCTTAATTCCGCGGGACCTGAGATATTGGAGGCAGATGCCGCCTATTATGCACATAGGAGCGGTCAAACGACCCGAAAAATGTCCGCCGCCACGAAGATCTACGTTATTGCCGTATTTCATTTTAGCCGCAAAATCGGCGTGGGAGGGACGGGGAACGAAGGAAAGATTTGAATAGTCCGAGGAGCGCTGAGAGGTGTTTTTTATCACCGCGTGAAGCTCTTCGCCGCTTATTCTCATTTTTCCGTCCTCAAGAAGCTCTGCTCCCGAGTTGAATATTGGCTGGTCGGCTTCCTTTCTGGGGGTAGAAAAGCTATTTCTACCGGGGGCGCGACGAGCCATAAACTCTGACAGCTCGCAAGGAACAAAGGCAAATCCCTCGGGAAGCCCCGAGGCTCTTACGCCTATTTCCCCATCGTGAGAACCGCCGTATATGGAAATTTTCAAATTCTTGCCGTATGACGTAGCCATATCTGAGCCTTTCTTGTTTTTTAGATTATCGTGTTGCACTTAGCGCCAAGTGAGCGCATATCATCCCAAAATGCAGGATAGGATTTTTCTACCGCCTCGGCTCCCTCGATTATTACGGGAGAGGCGCAAAGACAAGCGGCAACTGCGGCGCTCATTGCTATTCTGTGGTCGTTGCAGGAGCTTACTGTACCTCCTGTCAGCGAGGGGCTGCCGTTTATCACAAGACCGTCTTCGGTTTCTTTTATGTCGGCTCCTAAGGTCGAGAGCATAGCGCTGACGCTCTGAAGTCTGTCGCTCTCCTTTATTCTCAGTCGCGCGGCGCCGTATATGGTAGTAGTGCCATTTGCAACAGATGCGAGAACCGAGAGTATTGGAACAAGGTCGGGAATATTTTCGGCGTCTATTTCGATACCCTTAAGCGAGGACGGACTTGCTATATATCCGTCGTTTTCTGCGGTGGGCTGAATGTTGCCACCAAACGCCGATATAAGCTCTATTATTTTGGAGTCGCCCTGAGAGGAACTGCAATTAAGTCCTCTTACACATACGCTTTCCTTACCGAGAATGCCAAGGCAAAGGGGAAATGCGGCGTTTGACCAGTCGCCCTCCACGTCAATGGAGAGGGGAGAGGTCAGGGTTGAGCCCGCTTTTATTGTGTATACGTTTTCATTCCTTTGAGGTCTTGCGCCAAAAAGCTCCAGCGCGTCCTCGGTTATTCTTAAATAGGGGGCGGAGGCTATCTTTCCCGTTACGGTCAGCGTTGCCTCATTCTGTATCAGTGTCAGCGCAAACAAAAGTCCGCTTATGAACTGTGAGGAAACTCCTCCGTCGATAGAAAAGCTGTTTCCAGAAAGACTTCCCTTGATTTGAAGGACATCCTCTTTTTCATGGATAAAGCTTATTCCGTGTGCCTCAAGCTCCTCCTTGAGAGGGGAGAGAGGGCGGTAGGGAAGTCTGCCTTCCATAAGAAAGCGTGAATCTGCTCCAAGAGCCGCAACCACGGGAACCAGAAATCGCAGAGTTGAGCCGCTTTCTCCACAGGGGAGCAGAGCGTTCTTCTTAACGTCCTTTAAGGAAACGGGAGTTACCTCGTAATAGGGGGCGTTTCGCTTGATGGTAGCGCCAAGCGCCGACAGACAGGCGGCAGTGGCTTCAATATCCTTGTTCAGCTCGTCGCATCTGATAGTCGTCTTTTTGTCGCCGAATGCTGCACATATCAGCAGACGGTGAGCCACAGACTTTGAGGCTATCGCCTTGATGCTGCCGCCCGTAGCAGAGGGAGAAACCGATATCTTCATATCAAAGTCCTTTCTCTATAAGGGCGCAGAGGCTTGACACCTCTACCTTCATAGGTCGGCAATCGCCTATTCCATAGGGAACTATGAGATTTATACTTGCGCCGTCGCGCTTTTTGTCGGCAGTTGCTACCGCCGTCAGCGCCTCGGCTGTGAAATCGCACTTTGTGGGCAGCCCCTCGGCTACAAGGAGAGCGGTTAGCTCGTCAAGGTCTGCTGCGGGGCAGAGGCCAAGAGCTACTGCCATACGGGTTATTACCGTCATACCTATTGCCACGGCGCTTCCGTGGGATATTTCAAAATTTGAGCATTGCTCGATTGCGTGACCAACCGTGTGACCTAGGTTAAGAAGCTGGCGCATACCGTTGTCGAATTCGTCCTCTGCGACGATATCAGCCTTGTGTGTTACGCAGTCGCTGATGACCTGCTCGATATTCTCTCGAATACCGTTCTTCAATCGGTCAAAGAGCGCGCGGTCGTTGATAACGCCGTATTTGATCACCTCAGCGCATCCGTCGGCAAAAATGCTGTCCCTAAGAGTGTCAAGCGTCTTGTAGTCACAGAGCACCAGCGAGGGCTGATGAAAGGATCCTGCAAGATTTTTACCTGCTCTGAGGTCAACGGCAGTCTTTCCTCCAACCGAGGAATCCACCATTGCAAGCAGGGTGGTGGGAACCTGTATGAAGCGGATTCCGCGGAGATATACGGCAGATGCAAAGCCTGCAAGATCGCCAACAACTCCTCCGCCGAGAGCCACTACGATATCCGAACGAGTCAGACGGTTTTCTGCCAGAAGCTCAAGAAGATTTATAAGGTTTTCGGTGTTTTTTGACGCTTCGCCCTGTTCTATTACAAATTTTATGACGTCAAAGCCCGATTTGACAAGGGATTTTTCCGCGCGCTCGGCGTAGAGCTTGTCCACCGTCGAATCGGTAACGATACAAGCGCGACGCACGCCTACCGCTTTCTTGGCGTATTCGCCGAGATCGTCAAGTATATCAGCGCCGATTATGATGTCGTATGAGGTTGAAGCGTTAACTTTTACGGTTGTCATTTTTTCGTCCTTTATATTATCCGTCCACCTTTTCCTTGGCTATTCGTCCGTCGCGGAGAAGAGAGCGGAGAGTGTCGCCGTCGTTTTGCTCGATGGCGGTTTTGTATTCTGTAAGCGAATTGATTATGTGATCAAGCTCGAAGAGCAGGGGCTCCTTGTTTTCGAGAAACAGCTCGGTCCACATGTTTTCATTAAGCCAAGCTACGCGTGTGAGATCCTTGTAGCTTCCAGCCGAGAAACCCTTATGGTTCTGGGCCGTAGGAGTCTTGACGTAGGCGTTGGATACCACGTGAGCCAGCTGTGAGGTGAAGGCTATTATTCTGTCATGCTCCTCAGCCGTAGTTATGGAGAATTTTCCAAAGCCTGCAGGGGAGAGCATTTTTTTGATATTGTCAAGAAATGCGATGTCATCGTAGGTGGGAGGGACAAGCACCATAGGAGCGTTTTTGAAAAGAGAGCCCTTGGCGTACTTTATTCCCGAAAACTGCGTTCCCGCCATAGGGTGACCGCCTACGAAGGTAAATCCGTGCTTTTCGGCAAGGGAAAATCCCACTTCGCATATTTTTGCTTTGGTTCCGCAGAGGTCGATAACTACTGTGCTTTTGGATATAAGATGAGCCTTTTGTTCAAGATAGTCTATTGACGCTACGGGATAGAGGGCTACGAAGATAAGGTCGCAGGAGGGAATAGTGGTGTCGTCGAGAACGCCGTCGGTAATTCCCGCAAGCTCAGTATATCCAAGGGTAGCCGAGTTCAGGTCGTATCCAAGAACTGTATGTCCCGCCTCCTTATACGCCTTTGCCATAGAGCCTCCGATAAGACCAAGGCCACAAATACCTACGGTCATATCAGTTTTCCTCCTTAGTCGCCTCAACGATGCGCTTAACCGATGCAGTTACCGATGCAAAGGCCTCTGGGGTCAGCGATTGAGCGCCGTCGCACAGGGCGTGTGCAGGATCGTTGTGTACCTCGATCATAAGTCCGTGGGCTCCGCAAGCAGCCGCTGCCATAGCCATAGGCTTTACAAGACGGGCAACTCCCGTTGCGTGGGAGGGATCGATTATGACGGGTAGGTGAGTAAGCTCCTTGAGCATAGGAACCGCAGAGAGGTCAAGTGTGTTTCTCGTGTAGGTCTCAAAGGTTCTTATTCCTCTTTCACAGAGGATGATGTTTTCGTTTCCGCCTGCCATAATGTACTCGGCAGACATAAGAAGCTCCTTGAGTGTATTCGCAAGTCCCCTCTTGAGAAGGATAGGCTTATTGGTTCTTCCAAGCTCCTTGAGAAGCTCGAAGTTCTGCATATTTCTTGCGCCTACCTGTATAACGTCTACCTCTTCAAAGAGAGGCAGGTGATTTGCATTCATTATTTCGGTAACGATGGGAAGACCTGTTTCGCGCTTTGCCTTAAGCAAAAGCTCGATGCCGTCTGCCTTAAGGCCCTGAAAATCGTAAGGGGACGTGCGTGGCTTAAACGCTCCGCCACGAAGCATGGTTGCTCCCGCTTTCTTTACGGCGTGGGCTATCTCCATTACCTGCTCCTCGCTTTCTACCGAGCAGGGACCTGCCATTATGGCAAAGATATCTCCGCCTACCGAGGTATTTCCAACCTTTATAACGCTGTCGTCGGGATGGAATTTGCGGTTTGCACTCTTGAAGGGCTCGCTGATGCGCTTTACGCTGTCAACGATGTCAAGGCTTTCAATAAGCTCTGCGTCTATTTTGCTGGTGTCACCGATAAGTCCGAGGATAACGTGCTGACTTCCCTTGGAAATATGCACGTCAAGTCCCTGAGTTTTAAGCCAGGAAGAGAGATTTTCGATCTGCTTGTCGGTGGTTCCGTTTTTGAGTACTGCTATCATAATATGCTCCTTTTCTGCCTTCGGTGGTGTACGCCGAGGGGAAGAAAATAAAATAAGACTCTCGGCGCTTTGAGCCGAGAGGCTTTAAAATGTTTAAATAAACCTTTTAAAGTCGGTAAAAAACCGAATTCCGCAACAAAACACCCTTATTATTTATTACGCATAAAGTAATAAAAATAAAGGTAAAAGAACTTGTTGTTAGCGAAGTAACGGTTCATTTTACTTTCTCCTTTAGTTCGATAAAGCAAGTTTATCACTTTAGAGCGTAATTGTCAAGGCTTTTTTAAAAATTCCTTAATTTCTCAGTAATTAAAGGCTGATTATGAGCTGAGCGAGCAGAATGGTGCAGGGCATGCTTGCCATAGATATAAGGGTAGACGTACCCACACACTGCGCCGAGAATTCGGGAGCGGTATCGTAAAGCTCGGCGAACATACTTGTGGAGCTTGCCGAGGGCATTGCCGACATAGCGGTTATAAACAGTATCCAGAAATCGGATACGCCGAACAGCTTCAATACGATACAGAACATAAGGGGGAAGGCTATCAGCTTGATAAAGCAGGTGTAGTATATCGTCAAAGAGGAGAACATGCCTTTAATTGCCATTCTGGAGAGAAGCGCGCCGATGATGAGCATAGAAATAGGTGTGCAAAGCGAAGCTATGTAGGAAATGCTCATAGTGGCAAAGGAGGGAAGCGCAAAGCCCGGGAATACGGCGGGAATAAAGAATATTATAAAGCCTATAACGGTGGGAACGGTTCCCTTGTTTATAAGCATCTGCTTTGCGGTGAACTTTACGTCCTCACGCTTGCGAGCAATGATTCCAAGACCGATTATCCACAGAAGCACGTTAAAGGTTGCTACGAAATAGGATGCAACGAAAGCGCCGTTTTCAGGGAAGAGCGCGCCCATAACAGGTATTCCCAAAAAACCTACGTTTCCGAAGACCATAGCAAATTCGCTTATCTTTCTGCGGTTCATATCCTTGATCCTGAGGCATGCAAAAAATGAGATAATTGCCATTACAAGGTGCATTCCTACGGCAAATGCGATGCTGATAAGCGCAAGCTTGAGGGTCTCGAGTGAATAGGTCTTGTCTGCAATAGAGTTGATTATAAGGGCAGGCTGTCCTATCGTTACTATCAGCTTCGAGAAATTTTTAGAGGCTGATTTTGATATTATATCCATCTTGCCGAGAGCATATCCCGCCAAGAGAATTATGAACATTGTTATTACAGTATTTAAAAATGCGGAGAAATCCATTGTTTTACCTTTCTGACAGCTCGTCCAGCTTTTCCTTGATCTTCTTCATATCCTCAAGCATATCCTCCTTGCGACGGGGGTCGCGGAGGAGAAGCGCAGGGTGATAAACGGCGGTTATGAGGAAATCGCCCTTCTGCACCCACTCGCCGTGCTCCTTGGTAATCTTATAGTCGGGGCGAATAAGTCGCATGGCGGCTATTCTGCCAAGACAAACGATGACCTTGGGGCGTATAAGCTTTACCTGTCTGCGAAGGAAATCCATACAAGCATCCTCCTCTGCAGGCAGGGGATCGCGATTCTTGGGAGGACGGCACTTAAGTATATTTGCTATATAAACGCTCTCGCGGGGAATGTCCACTGCGTAAAGATATTGGTCAAGCAGCTTTCCTGCGCGGCCAACAAAGGGAGTTCCCGTTTTGTCCTCGTTCTCACCGGGGGCTTCTCCTACAAACAGTATATCGGCATTCTCGTTTCCAACGCCGAAAACACAGTTGGTTCGGGTCTTGTGAAGCTCACAGGCGGTGCAATTTTTACATTCGTTATATAGCTGTTCCCAGAGTTCAGTCATAATTATCTCCAAAATTACTTTGTTATTCTTCGGCACTCCATGTAGTATCTCTTGTCCTCGGCGTGACCCATAGAGAAGGTCTTGCGAGGAAGAGCGCCGTCGTATATTACGGTCTTGAAAAGCTCATCCTTTTCCATTCCCGAGAATATAAAGCCGATGGAATTGTCACCGATAAGGCTCTTTACCGAGCCTACTCCGTGGATGTAATCCACCTCGACCCCGGGATTTGCCTTGATATAGTCGTCGATAAAGTCCTGAAGTGTTGCTACTGTCAGGGTCTTTATGGGAGTATTTGAACAAAGAGTGCCACTTTCGGCAGCAGAGATGTATTCAATGCTCTGCGCGTCTGCATTGCCCTCGAGCGAGCCGAGATAAGCGTTAAGCTTCCTTACCACGTCTGACGCATCAACGTTGAACATAACTCTGTATATAGGCTCGAACTTCATTGCCTCGTCATGAATGTTTACTATCTCTACGAGAGCGTATCTTGCAGGGTGGTCAGCCGCTGCTTCAGCGCCTATTTTCTGTTTGAGCTCCTCGTATATTGTCTTTGCGGTTGCCAAAGAGTGGTTTCCGTCACCTACTGCGAAGAGCAGGGGAGAGAGCGAAGCGTCGCCGTATCTCTTAGCCATAGCCTCGGGGGTGATAAGAGCCTCAAGAGCCGAGGAGACCAAAGCCTTTGCTTCGTCAGAAAGGAATCGACCCTCGATGCTTCCACCGCCAAGCATAAGCTCGGTGTTGTATGCAACGGTGGGGCAGTTTTCGCTGTTGAGAGACTCTATGACCGTGCGGTCGGGATCGTCGATAAGGAGCATAACGTGGGGAAGCTCGATCTTCGCGTCACGTCTGATGGCAACTCTCGGGGGAATACGCTCTACGACCGTCGCCTCGGTGGCGCGAATGAGAGAGCTTGCGCCCTTCTTGAAATCGTAGCACTCAAGGTCGACTGCCATAACTATGCCGCGACGAAGCTCTCCGTCGGACTGAACTCTTCTGGTGTAGATCATGCTGTCGGGGTGAGAAACCAGAAGGTCGGACAGATAGCTTTCCATAGTGGAGTTGATAGCGGGAATACGCTCGTTTGTCTGCGCGAGATATACCTCGGGAAGAATAACGCGGAGAGTGGAGGGAGCGTCGCCGACCTCCTTTTCAGCAGCCGCCCAGTAATGGGGCTCACTGGTGAACTGGTCGCAGGCGATCACGGACCACTTTTTCATATCGGTAGAGCTTTTGGGAAGAAGTATATCAGCGCTGTTGAAGCAGTTTTTCATAATCTTTCTCCTTGGTTTTTAATATCAGTTTTTGCGCATCATTGCGGCGCGAAGAACGGCGATCTGCGTTTTTCCGTCCTTTATTTTGCCCTGAAGTGTCATTTCTACCATGTCGGCAAGAGGTATTTTTACTACCTCAAGGAATTCGTCCTCGTCAAGATCGGTCTCGCCGAAGTCAAGTCCCTCTGCCATAT
>JAZQVZ010000020.1:0-7413 GCA_045632105.1 Eubacteriales bacterium
AGCCCAGGTCTGAGAGTTGAGGTAGATCTGACCCTCGGTCTCCTCGTGGCTACCTACCTTCTCGTTGTAGTCGTTGATAGCGGCAAGGTACCACTCGCCGTCCCAACCCTGAGCGTTGATGGCAGCCTTCATCTTCTCGCGTCTTGCGAGCATCTCGTCACGGATCTCGTTGTCACCGAGAAGCTTTTCAGCGATCTCTGCGGTGTTCTTGAGAGCGTAGCAGAGAGCGATAGAAGTCCATACGGACTCGCCCTTGCCCTTAAGGCCGGTCATGTTAAGGGAGTCGTTCCAGTCACCGTCGCGGGAGTGAACAAGTCCGTGCTCGCCGATATCGTCAGAAACGAATCTCATAGCGGTAAGGATGTGATCCCAAACGGTGTCCTCACCCTCGTCAAGATACTTAACGGGGTGCTTGAGGAAGTCAACGTCGCCGGTTTCCTTTATGTAAGCATTGATAGTGGGAGTTACCCAGGTAGGTCCGTCGGAGTAGATGTGGTGGTCAAGAGGGAGCCAGCCGCGTACGCAACGTCCGTCGGAGTACATATAAGTGAGGGTCTCAAGGATCTTCTCCTTAGCAAGCTCGGGGTTGAAGGAAGCAACTGCCCAAGCGTCCTGAAGCTGGTCACGGAAGCCCTTACCGGTGTCACGTCCAACCTCTGCGCAGAGCTGAACCTGCTGCTTGAGCCAGTAGTTGGTCAGGCAGTTGATCTTCTCGTTGGGGGTCTTAACGTAGATGCTGGAGGAGGTCTCCTGCTTTCTGTCAAGAAGCGCCTGGAAGTCCTTTTCGATCTTGCCCTCTGCAAAGATGCTCTTGCAGATATCAACTGCGGTGGTCATCTCGTCAGCGTCACCGATGATAACGTAGATGCTTGCGCTCTCGCCTGCCGCAAGAGTGAGGTCGTGCTGCATAACGCCCGACATCTGCTCGCAAGCTGCGAAATTGTTAGCAAGCTTGTCAGCCTTTATAGCCTCGGGGTGAACGATAGAGCCGTAGGTTCCGAGGAAGCCGCGACGAGAGGTCTCGAATGCGGTGGGCTTAATGCTGGAAGCGATAAAGCCGTTGAACCACTCGTGGGGACGCTCCATAGCCTTGTTGAAGCACATAATGAGGTTGTTTTCCTCGTTGTACTCAGCGTGAACGTAGGAGTTGTAGTCACTGTATCTCTGGTAGCCTACCAGATCGAAATCAGCGAAGGAGTAGAGAGAAACGCTTGCGCTCTCGCTGCCCTTGTTCTCAAGGGTAACCTTCCAGATCTCGCAGGGATCACTATCATTTACGTACATACGAGCGGTAGCAGCGATGCCCTCGCACTCGCCGTGGATCTCACTGTATCCAAGTCCGTGTACGCAGTAGTAGTTCTCAACCTCGGTAACACAGGGGTACTGACCGGGATTGAAAACGGTACCTGTAGCCTTGTTTTTAATATAGAAATAACGGTTGCCGTCGCGGATAACCGAGCAACGACCCTTTCCGTCGGGATCGATATACGCCATAGCGCGCTGACCGTAAGCGCCGACACCGCCTCCGTTCTGGTTTACGCCTGAAAGCACTCTCGCGTTCCAGATATAGTTAAGCTGAGGACGGGGAGTCTTGGGGTTTGTTATCTTGAATTCTTTTTCTGCAACAAATCTTCCGTAGGTGCTCATAGTATTCTCCTGTTCTGAAAATTTCAAGTTCTGATAGCTTGATTATAACATATTTTTACATGTTTATCAATATTTTTTGAAAAAATTTCCTTATATATATAAATAAAATACTTGCAAAAATCAAAGTTTTGTGATATAATGAGTGCGAAAAATTAAGAAAAAGGAGAATGGCTATGAAAAAGATCATTTGCAAGGTAGAGTATGATACCGAGACCGCTACTCTTGTTGAGAAGCGCACCTTTGGTGAGTTCGGCGATCCTGCAGGATACGAGGAGACTCTCTACGTTACCGAGGGCGGCAAGTACTTCCTTTATGTAAACGGCGGTGCTGAGTCTGTATATACCGAAGAGAACATCAAGAGAATGTCCGCTGCAAAGGCTGACGAGTGGAAGAACGCGTAAGTTAACATAAAAAAGAGCCGAGAATTTCTCGGCTCTTTTTTATGCTTTGGGCAGAGAGACTCCGTCAAAGATCCCTGCTGAAAGCTTTTCGGCGTCAAAATAGAGCGTAGCTCCTTCGATATGGAGAGCTCGGAGCGAGGCGTAATTATAGGTAGAGAGAGGGCGGTCGAGGGCATCGTCGGATTGAGCGCAGACCAGGATATCGTTGTCTGTGAAATCGCTGATTATAAGCGTGTGATAAAAGCGCCCCTCGCTGTTGGCAAGCTGGATAACGTCGCCTACGTCTATGGTTCTTGCTGTCCTTGCATCGGTAGCAAAGGGACCGTAGCCCATATTCTGAGAGGCAAAATCGGGGGCTCCGGTAAGGAATGAATAAAGCTCGTCGACGCCGCTCCAGGCGGGGGCTCTGTCCTCGGGGGATATATAATACCATCCGAAGGTCTTGGTGTAATTCATTACCGGTGCGCCTGCAAAAATACATTGGGAAACGAAGTTAGTGCAGTTTCCACCCTGGCCTGTAAAGTCGATAAAAAGCGGGTTTCTTGACAGCGCCCACCGACGGGCGTATTCAACGGCTCGGGCTCTGTCGTAGGGAATGGGCAAAAGCATAATATACCTCCGAAAAATTCGTTATTTTCAGTATATGCAGAAAAATAAAAAGATGTAAAAATGTTGACAGGGAACGGCGATTATGGTATAATAGACTTGTTGAGGTGCTGACGGAAAGTGAATTAACACAGTGCACCAAAACGGAGGGCATATCCTCCATAAAAGCCGACCGTCTGGGCAGCTCCGATATTTTACGGGGGTGCTCTGTTTTTTTTAGACAGAGCCTAACGGGGAGCAAAAAAGTAAAACGGAAAGGTAGGAAAAAGTATGAAATTTAACGCTTGGGAGGGCTTTGCCGGCGGTGACTGGCAGGAGCACATAAACGTACGCGACTTTATTAACAAAAACTATACCGTATATACGGGTGACGATAGCTTCTTGGCGGGAGCTACCGACAGAACCAAGGCGCTCAATGCAAGACTCAAGGAGCTTCAGGCAGAGGAGAGAGCAAACGGAGGCGTAAGAGATATTGACACCACCACCGTATCCTCTCTTTGCAACTACGCTGCGGGATATATCGACAAGGAAAACGAGATAATCGTCGGTCTGCAGACCGACGAGCCTCTCAAAAGAGGAGTAAATCCCTTTGGAGGCATCCGTATGGCTCGCGCGGCGTGTGAGTCCTATGGCTACAAGCTTTCTGACAAGATCGAGGAATACTTTACATACCGTACCACTCACAACGACGGAGTTTTCCGTGTATACACCGATGAGATGAAGGCGGCAAGACACTGCGCTATCCTCACGGGACTTCCCGATGCTTACGGCAGAGGAAGAATAATCGGTGACTACCGCAGAGTGGCTCTTTACGGCGTGGACGTTCTTATAGAGCAGAAGGTGGCGGACAAGAAGGCTGTTGGCGAGCGCGCTATGGACGCTATGAACATAAAGCTTCTCGAGGAGCTTTACAGCCAGATAGACTTCCTTAAGAAGCTCAAGAAGATGGCTGAGCTTTACGGCTTTGATATCAGCAGCCCTGCTGAGAATGCCAAGGAGGCTGTACAGTGGACTTATTTTGGCTATCTCGCGGCTAATAAGGAGCAGAACGGAGCGGCCATGTCCTTCGGACGTTGCTCTACCTTCTTCGATATCTACATTGAGAGAGATATGAAGGCGGGTATTCTCGACGAGGTAGGCGCTCAGGAGATAATCGACGATCTTGTAATCAAGCTTCGTGCGGCAAGACATCTTCGTCCGCCCGAATATAACGAGCTTTTCGGCGGAGATCCTATGTGGATAACCGAGAGCGTGGGAGGAATGGGTGAAAACCACCGTCCTCTCGTTACCAAAAGCTCATTTAGAATCCTGAACACCCTTCACACTCTTGGTCCTGCTCCCGAGCCTAACCTTACGGTTCTTTGGAGCGTGCATCTGCCCGAGGGCTTCAAGCGCTTCTGCGCTAAGCTTTCCATAGACACAGATGCTATCCAGTATGAGAACGACGATCTTATGCGTCTCGCTTACGGTGACGATTACGCTATCGCTTGCTGTGTATCGGCTATGAGAGTAGGCAAGCAGATGCAGTTCTTTGGAGCGAGAACTAACCTTGCAAAGCTTTTGCTTCTTGCTCTTAACGGCGGTTACGATAACGTATTCGGAACCAGACTTGGTCCCCAGAAGGAGCCTATGGCTGACGAGGTGCTTGATTACGAGGCGGTTAAGGCGAGATTTTCCGAGTATCTTGCTTGGCTCTGCAAGCTCTACGTGAACACTATGAATTGCATTCACTATATGCACGACAAGTACGCGTATGAGAAGATACAGATGGCTCTTCACGATACCGACGTTGAAAGACTTATGGCGTTTGGCGTTGCAGGTCTTTCGGTGCTTGCCGACTCGCTGTCCGCTATAAAATATGCGAAGGTAAAGCCTGTTCGCAACGAGGACGGAATTATAATTGACTTTATTACCGAGGGAGATTTCCCCAAGTTCGGTAACGATGACGATAGAGTTGACGAGATCGCCCAGCACGTTCTTCGTGACGTTATGAACGAGCTTAAGAAGACACCTACTTATAGAAATGCAGAGCATACTCTGTCTGTTCTTACCATTACCTCTAACGTGGTTTACGGTAAGAAGACCGGCGCTACTCCCGACGGACGTCGCGCAGGCGAGGCCTTTGCACCCGGTGCAAACCCCATGCACAACCGTGAGGAGAACGGAGCTCTTGCATCTCTCAACTCGGTAGCAAAGCTTCCTTACAAGTACGCTCGTGACGGAATATCCAACACCTTCTCGATAGTTCCCGATGCGCTGGGTAAGACCTACGAGGAAAAGGTGGCAAATCTTGTAACTATACTTGACGGATATTTCTCCAACAATGCTCACCATCTTAACGTGAACGTAATGAACCGTGAGCTTCTTATTAAGGCTTACGAGAACCCCGAGGAATATCCTAACCTGACTATAAGAGTTTCGGGCTACGCCGTAAACTTCTGCAAGCTCTCCCGTGAGCAGCAGAAGGAAGTAATTATGCGTACCTTCCACCAGAAGATGTAAGCCATGACGGGAAGAATACATTCCTTTCAAAGCCTTGGCACGGTAGACGGCCCCGGCGTTCGCGCCGTGGTGTTTATGCAGGGCTGCCCGCTGCGCTGTGTTTGCTGTCATAATCCCGACACTTGGGATATGAATGGCGGCGACGAGGTTACACTTGATGCCGTGATGGACAAGATCCGCAGGCTGAAGGCCTACTTTGGCAAGGAGGGCGGAGTGACCGTTTCGGGCGGTGAGCCGCTGATGCAGGTGGGCTTTGTCAAGGAGCTTTTCCACGCCTGTCGTGCCGAGGGCATCAGCTGTGCGCTTGACACCAGCGGATGTGTGCTGAATGCCGAGGTCGAGGAGCTTTTGGAGCTTTGTGACATAGTGCTTCTTGATTATAAGTATACTGACGCGCAGGGTTATCTTGAGAACGTGGGCTGTTCTATAAAGAGGGTAGACGCTTTTCTTGATAAGCTTGAGCAGATGAAAAAAAGAGTATGGCTTCGACAGGTGATAATTCCGTCACTGAACGATAGCGAGGGGTCGGTAGGGCGTTTGTATGCCCTTGCAGAGCGCTACGCTTGTGTTGAAAAGGTAGAGCTGTTACCTTTTAGAAAGCTGTGCTCGGAAAAATATGAGGCTATGGGGATAGCTTTCCCCCTTGCCGACACTCCCGAGGCGGATGCCGAGCTGATACAGCGTTTGCAGTCCTTGGGAAAGGATAAAAAATAAGAAGAGGCTGTTGTCTACAAGCAACAGCCTTCTTCAAAAGGAGAAAAAATGAGATTTTTACATACGGGAGATCTCCATCTTGACAGCGCCTACTGCTCCTACGGGGCAAGAGATGCCGCAAGACAGAGAGAGGACGGAAGACGGCTTCTTGCGAGGGTTTTTGATACTGCAATAGCTGAAAATTGCCAGATGATGCTTATTGCGGGGGATCTCTTTGACAGCAGATTCGTAAGCCCCGAGACCGCAAAGCTTTTTTGCGATCTGGTGGAGGAGAGCGGTATTCCCGTGGTGGTTTCCCCCGGAAATCACGACCCCTATACCGAAAATTCCTTCTATGCAAAGGCATCGGCTACTCTTGAGGATAAACTTTACGTGTTCAGCTCTCCCGAGCTTCAGGTGTTTGATATCGACAGCCTTCGCGTGCGAGTATTCGGCTACGGCTTTACGTCGGGTGCGCTTACCGAGGATCCTCTTGTGTCGGCATCGGTGCCCGAGGACAACGGATATTTGAAGATATTCTGCGGTCACGGTGAGGTGGATAACCCCGTGTCGCGCTATGCTCCCATAACCTCTGCCGAGCTTAAGGAGATGGGCTTTGCATATTCGGCTCTCGGTCACGTACACAATGCTCCCGAGATAGACGAGCGTATCAGATACAGCGGGTTTGGAGAGGGTAGAGCCTTCGACGAGATCGGCGAGGGCGGAGTATGGATAGTTGATATTGACGGTGACAACCTTACCTGTGAGCGCAAAATTCTCTCTCAGCGCGCTTTTTATATAAGAAGAGCAGAGGTATGCCCCTCGGATAGCAGAAGCGACGTGGAGGACAAAATATGCGCTCTTTGTGAGGATATAAAGGGAAAGAATGCCTTCCTTCGTCTCGAGCTTTACGGAACGGCTGACGAGAGCGAGATAAGAGCTGTGATGCAGAGCTCATCCGAGCTTTGCGCGAGGGCGGGTATTGAATATCTTGAGATAGAGGACGGAACTATGCCCTATCTTGACGGAGAGTATCTTGAGCGAGATACTACCGTAAGAGGAGAGCTTTACAGAGTTCTTCGCCCCAAGCTTATGTCGGGAGATGCTGCTGAGCGCGCTACTGCGCTGAAGGCTCTTCGCATAGGTCTTGCCGCTATCGACGGAAAGAATATTTTCAGCGCCTTTGGTCGGGAGGATTGAGATGAAGATAAAAGAGCTTAATATTTCCGAGTTTGGCTGTCTTAAGGGGTTCAAAGTAACTCCCAACGACAAAATGAATATAATCTACGGTGAGAATGAGTCTGGTAAGAGTACGTTGCTTCTCTTTATAAAGTTTATGCTTTACGGACTTGGCAGACGCTCTGCTACCAACAGTGAGCGTGAGCGCTCAATAAGCTGGAGCGGACACACTGCGGCGGGAAGCATGACCTTCTCGCACGGAGATAAGGAGTACCGTATCGAGCGCAGATTCGTTGATGCGGGTCGTAGCTCGGGAGAGAAGATAACCGTCGTTTGTCTTGACAACGGCGAGGAGCTGTCGCATGACAAGAAGCCCGGGGAATAT
>JAZQVZ010000021.1:0-9975 GCA_045632105.1 Eubacteriales bacterium
TGAAAAACCTTATCCGAAAGGTCGGGCGGAAGGACTGTATAAACAACGTAGTTACCAAATCTTTTTACACTCGCCTTGTTGAGCTTATCAAGCTCATCGGGGAGATAACTTCTCAAAAAATCACTTTTTTCTTCTTTGAGATCGTCAATATATTCGGACGTATCCTCAAGCAGCTCCTCTGCCTTTTTTATATTGTCTGCGTGAAGTATACCGACTTCGCTGACGTCATCTCCCGATAGTGAATACATAATGCAAGAGGAATTATAGCATTCACTGTCGATAAGGTATTTCACGTCGGCGTCACCATATATTCCATACTCATTCTCGCCGAGAATTTTCTCGCGCAGAGCATTTGCAATATCCGAGCAGGGTAACGAATCGATATAGCGTGGTTGGGCGCAGGAAGCGAAAACGGGGCATAAGAGCGCCACGCAAAGCAGAACGGTTAAGAGCTTTTTCATCATTATTCCTCCATATATCCGTGAGTTCTTATATAATCAAGTATTTTAATATATGCATCCCGTGTCAGGTGATATCCGTCGCCCGACTGATATTCCTCAAAAAGCGCTCCATCATCGTTTTTCAGTATTTCTGCCGTGTTGAGATATCCAAGAGAAAGCTCCTTAGCCAGATCCATAGTCCAACCGTTTATAATATTGATATATTCGTTTAGCGTATCAACGCCTACCGAAAATCCGCTCGTATCCATGCTCTTTGCAACAGGGAAGCAAGACTGAAGAATTATCACGGTGTCGGGGGATGCCTCCTGCAATACCGATATAAGCCGCTTGTAACAGCCTTTAAAATATTCTGAGCCCTTTGAAATATTTGAGGTAGCTCCGTTAAGCCCAAAGGTCAGAAGCATATATTTTGGCTTTTTTCGGCTCATAGCCTCCCCTATGTCAAGCTCCTCCTGTGTTTCGGGATAAACTATCCTGCAGTTATAGGTGGAAATATCAAGCATCAGCGTTCCGCTTTTTGTTCCCCATACCTGAGTGGTGTCCTTGCCGTCTGTGAGCACGCCGCGACTTTTGAGGTGATAGGTGGTGGACTCTCCTAAGAAAACAAAGGAATCAATATATTCCTGCCCCATATCATCGCTTTTCTTCAACGGATAGGAAAGATTATCTAGGGACACTACCGTGTCCCCCATAAATGAATCGGGAACGACCTCGCTTTCACGAGGTTCACAGGAGCAAAGAAAGAGAAGAAGCGCCAAAAGTACAATAGGCGGGAAAATCGTTTTAAACATAAAGATCCTCCGTAATTTAAGCTTGCAAGCTTTGGCTACGGAGGATCTTACTCTATTTTATTTCTTGTTGAATTGTTTAGTATATTCCATGCTTTTTTCGCGATTAGTGCTAAGGACGCCCTTGAAGATTGCAATACACCCTGCAATAATTACATAAACGACAGTGAATACAACAAGTCCGGTAATCATCGTGGAGCTTCTCATACTGTTGTCGGGGAGCAGGAAGCATGTGTAAAATGCAAAGGCAGATATCACGTAGTGAGTGATATTGCGAAGCAGAGAGTGAATGCTCTTCGTTGCTCTTATAGTATTGGCTATCGAGAAGAGAAGCGCAAATAAGAAGAAGAGTACCACGCGGAAGGCTTCCACAGCCACCGAATCCTCTCCAACGTTTATAAACTGCAAAATCAGCATATATGCGGCGTTTATCGCCGTAAACCACACACAGGTGGCAACAAGAGTTTTCTTTATAAGTTTACCTATTTCCATAACAAAAGCTTATCCTTTCGGTATTGTACCCAAATATTATATCATAAATACTCAATCTTTTCAAGTGGATATGTAATATTTTCATTTGCTGACAAAAATCGGTCAGTAACGCGAGGGAGTTGTGCGGTATAATTATTTCGGGATATAAGAGCGGGGCTAAAACTAAAGAAAGGAAATTTGCAAATGGAAATTGAAATTGCGCTTTTGATATCGGGAATAACAATGGCGTTTGGTATCTATTCCGGCATGGCCTCCATAAAGCGACACAACAAGATCGACGATAAACGCGACAGCGCCCAAATGACTATGATGATCGTAAAGCTTGAGAGTATAAGCGAGGGTATATCGGATATGAAAAAGGATCTATCACACGTTAAGAATGACGTAAAGGAGATCACCGAGAGGCTTATTGTTGCCGAGCAATCGATAAAGCTTGCACATAGAAGGATCAACGAAATGCAGGAGCATAAGGAGGGAAAATGAAGATCGACTTGAGTGTACTTAAAGCAAAGCTGTCCAGCAGAAAGCTTTGGGCGGCGGTGATCGGCTTTCTCGTATCGGTAGGCACGGCGTTCTTTGCCGGTGAGATAAGCGAAGAAACCGTGACGCTTATCGCCTCGGGATGCGCCGCGCTGTGCGCCTATATCTTAGGCGAGGGAATTGCCGACTCTGGTAAAAAAGCATAAAGCAAGGGCTGTATCATTGGGATACAGCCCGAATTTTTATTCTTCAATGTTTTCCGTAACCTCGTCGGAGATTATAGATTTATACATATCATCGCTGAATGCTTCTTCAAACTCAAACGTGGTTATTTCCTCGATTATGGATTTAGGCTCGGAGGAGTCGTGTGACATGGTACGGTGACATATATTTCTTTGTTCAAGACGCTTGATTATCCATCTGTCAAACAGAGTGTAGAGAACGCTGCAAAGGGGAACGCTTATAATAATTCCCGCTACGCCGAACAATCCGCCGCCGATAGTTACCGCAGTAAGTACCCAAATGCCGGGGAGGCCAACCTGCTTGCCCATAAACTTGGGATAGAGAACGTTGGACTCAACCTGTTGGAGGATTATGAGGAATACCGCAAACCAAAGAGCCTTAACAGGATCGGTTATGAATATAAGTACAGCGCCGATTGCACCGCCGATTATTGCGCCAAATACGGGAATAAATGCGGTAATAGCAATTATGCAGGAAACCATGAGGGCATTGGGGAACTGGAAGATAAGCATACCGATAAAGCAAAGCACGCCTATGAGAGCAACCTCAATGCACTGTCCTGTAACGAATCCTACGAATGCCTTGTTGGAGAGCATTACCACAGAGATAAGCTTTCTCGCTCTTGCTCGATCCATTACGGAGTATATAAAGCTCTTAACAAGCTTTCCAAGAGCCTCCTTGGAGGCGAGTACGTATATAGAGAAGATAAAGCCGATAATTACGTTGACAATAGTGCTGAATACTTCAAGGATCAAGGTGAGCGCACTGCTGGCGATATTTTTGCTGTTATCTGCAAGGAACTGAAGCACTTTGGCACTGAGAGAATCCCAGTCTATATCGATAGCGTTGGTATCGATGGGGAGATTGGTGTTTGCTGCAATGTCTTTAATGAACAGATTTATCTTATTCATATTATCGGGAAGCGTGAGGAAGAAGCTGATGCACGCCTCAACGAATCCGGGGATAATAAATGTTAATAACAGAGTGATTATAGATAAAAGAAGGAGTATACTGAGGAAAATACAAAGGGGACGCTTGACCTTAGACCATATTTTTCCGTTCTTGCGCGTAAGCTTTCTAAATAGCTTGTTTTCAAAAAAGCGCAGGGGAATATTAAGAACAAAGGCGATGCAAAGGCCGATTATAAGGGGAGAGAGAACTCCCATAACCAGGCCGAAGGCGCTTTGTACTTTGGGGAGGTTATTGATTACGGTAAAGAAAGTAATGCCAGCTAAGACTATTCCTAAAATCTTGAGATAGTGGTGCTTGCCCTCTTGAGTTTTCTTTTCTTGGTTTTTCATTTTTTACTCCTGAAGCTGCCTTAGGCAGAAAAATTATTCTTCGCTTTCGTTGTCCTTCTTGGGATCGTCCTCGTCGGGCTTAAGAGTTATAACTGCGGTTCCTATCTTGTGATCCTTGATCTCCTCGATCTGGATATCAAGGGTATCGGTAGATATCTCAAAGCTGGAGCCGTCCTCGGGAACAGAACCGTAAAGTCCCAGCACGAAGCCGCTGATGGTGTCGGAATCGCTATCCTCAAACTTAATGCCGATAGCCTCCTCGACCTCGGATATAGATGCGCTTCCCGCTATACGCCAGGAGCCGTCGCCAAGCTCGGAAACCTCTTCGATCTCCTCCTCGCCGTCGTCGGTCTCGGTGAATTCACCAACCAGACATTCAACAAGGTCTGTCATGGTTACAATTCCAAGAACTCCGCCGTATTCGTCAAGAACTATCGCCAGAGCTTCCTTGTGCTCTCTCATATTCTTGAAAAGCACGTCAGCCTTTACCGCTTCGGGAACGAAGTAAGCAGGGGAGACCACGGTAGCCATAACGTTGTCACGGCTGGTATCCTCGAGTCTGAGATATCCGCGAGCGTCGAGAATTCCTACGATGTCGTCTATGCTATCTCCGCAGATGGGATATCTGGAGAAGCGGCTGTTGTTGATGATCTTCTCCCACTCCTCGTCGGAGTCGGAAACATCAAGAACGGTGAGCTCGGTTCGGTGAGTAGCTATCTCTCCTGCAGAGAGATCATCAAAGTCGAATATGTTTTCGATAAGCTCCTTGTTGTACTCGTCAATGCTTCCGTCCTCGTGAGCCTCGTCTACAAGGGTAAGAACCTCACCCTCGGTAACGGTGTCAACTGTCTTTGCCTTGAATATCTTGATGAGTATCTTCTTCCAAAGCATGAAGATGCAGTTTATAGGTGTAAGTATAAATACCAGCATGCGAAGGATAGGGGTTATAGTCATCGCAAATCCTTCGGCGTGTTCTTTAGCAAGGCTCTTGGGAGATATCTCTCCGAAAATAAGAACTACCACTGTAATTACTGCGGTAGAAATAACCGCCGCGTAGTTTGACACGGGGGGATTGGTAAGCAGAGCCACGAACCATATAGTAGCGATAGAGGAAAGAGCGATATTTACGATATTGTTTCCCACTAGGATAGTGGAGAGAAGCTTATCGTAATTCTCTGAAAGCTTGAGCGCAGATGCTGCGCGCTTATTACCCTCTGCCGCGAGATTTTTCATTTTTGTGCGGTTGAACGAGGTGAAGGCGGTTTCGCTTGCCGAAAAGAATGCGGACAAAGCAACAAGAATTAACATTAGAATGATGGTGAGCGTACTCCCGTCAGGCAACATGATTTACTCCTTAAAATTAAAAAATAGTGTGGAAAGCAGTCGTTTTATAGCAGCAAGTGCAGAAGTGAAAAAACACAAAAACGCATAGCCCGAGTTTTTTACAAAAAACGCAGATTATGCATCCAAGGTCTTATTATACGTACTTCGACAGTTACAGTCACTATCGCAGTTATCCACGGCTGTTTCTCCTGAAATATATTTGAATATAAATATCCTTACAATATATTATAGCATATTTTGAAATTTTGTCAATAGAATTGTATAAAAATTATAATGCGCACCCACATAATAGTCGGTGCGCATTTTCTTATGCATTATTGGACTGGTGCTCCTTGAGAGCCGTTGCCAGCTGATCGGGGCAGGAGGTGGGCTTAAGTCCGCAACGAATGCCCGAAAGACGGCTGATAGCCTCATCAACGCTCATACCCTTTACCAGAGCGGCAACACCCTGAGTGTTACCTGCGCAGCCACCTATAAATTTCACGGATGTGATGATTCCGTTGTTGATTTCTACGTCTATTTTGCGAGCGCAAACGCCCTTTGTAATGTAAGTAAAGTTGCTCATATTATTTCCTTTCGTTTTGTGTTGTCCTTTATATATTTTACCTTTAAAACAGTCGTAAGTCAATAGAAAGACGGCAAAAAGAGAAAATTTAATATTCGCTATTGAAAAAACATCGATTTTTTGTTATAATTTTTATATAAAAAATATGGGAGAGGGCTATGGTACGAACCGAAAAAGCATACGCAAAAATAAATCTCCATCTTGATATACTTGGAATAAGACCTGACGGCTACCACGAGGTGGAAACGGTTATGCAGACGCTCTCGCTCTGCGATAACGTTGAGGTAAGCCTTAACGTAAGCGGGAAAATCACCTGCGAGTGTAGCGTAGAGGGTGTGCCAACTGATGATAAAAACATCGCGGTAAGAGCGGCAAAAATGTTTTTTGAGGCGGTAGGCTCAGATAGTGGAGCACACATAAAAATAGACAAAAGAATACCTATGGCGGCAGGCTTGGCAGGCGGAAGCACAGATGCGGCGGCTACTCTGCGCGCACTGAACGGTCTTTTTGATGAAAAACTCAGCGTCGAGGAGCTATGCGCTATCGGTTCGCGCCTTGGAGCGGACGTTCCATTTTGCATAGTGGGTGGATGTCGATATTCAAGCGGCAAAGGAGATGTTCTTAGCTCCTTTTTGCCGATACCCGAGGATACCGTCTTCTTAGTTGCCTGCGGCGGAGAGGGTGTGTCCACTCCTTGGGCGTACGGCCTTATGGACGAGGAATTCAACCGATTTGAGGGCTATGCTCCTCACGGTACACAGGGGCTTAAAGCCGCGCTGGAATCCAAGACACCCGAGGGCTTCTCGAATCACATTTTCAACGTTTTTGAAGCGCCTGTTCTTTCGCGCCGTTCCGTAGCTTCGCAGATAAAAAATATTATGAAAAATGCGGGAGCCGTATCGGCTATGATGAGCGGCAGCGGTCCTTCGATATTCGGTGTATTTGCAAGTATTGACGAGGCAAAAATAGCAGAGAATGAGATAAAAACAGCGGGATATTTTGCATCTGTTTGCTCTCCCGCAAGCATATAAAAATCGGCGGATATCGCAGGGGCGGTATCCGCTGATTTTTGATGCTAAAAAGGTGCTTTAAAGCAATAATTTTGGTTGACAAAATTCGGTAGTTGTAGTATAATAATATATGTATATTTATTTGTATTTTTGGAGTTGTACTTATGTCATATAAAAGCGATAAGGAAAGAATGAGGCGTGATGCAAGCGAGCATAGAAAAAAGGTTTGGAATCTTATTAAAAGAACCTTTTTCGTCTTTGCAATTACGCTGGTTTTGTTTTGTATAGCCTTTGTTTTTGGCGCGATTTGGGATAGAGAGTCTGCCAAGGATACTACGCCTCCACAGATAATCGGACAGGAAAGAGTGATTGGATACGTAGGCGATAGCCCCCTTTATAAGCAGATGGTTACCGTAAGCGATAACGAGGATGATAACTGCATCATAGAGGTCAACAATTCCGGCGTTGACATCAATAAGGTTGGAGAATACAAGGTATATTTCAGAGCCAAGGATGCGTCTGGAAACGTCAGTGAGGTATTCACGCTTACATACGTTGTCAAGGCAAGAGAATTCAGCCGTGAAACTCTTATGGCTCTTATTGGCGAAAAGGCTGAGGAGCTTGGCATAACCAAAGAGATGACCAAGAAGCAGCAGGTGAAGAAGATATACGCTTTTGTTAACAGCAAGAATGCGATATCCTTTACGAATGAGTCCAATATCCCCAATATAGACCGAAAGAATTGGGAAATAGATTGGATAGAGGAGGCAGTGCTCACTCTTGATTCTCAGGAGGGAGATTGCTACAGCTACTATGCGCTTTCAAAGGCGTTCTTCGAGTATTTCGGTATTAAAAATGAGGGTATTCAGCGCTCCGCCGCATCCAAGGATGAGGGAACTCATTTCTGGAACATAGTGGAGATAGATGAGGGATGGTATTATTACGATGCCACCAGTCTCGCGGGAAAGTTTGATGACGGCACCAACAACGCTTGTCTTATCACTCAGAGCAAGCTTGACAGCTACGTGACAAGTGGGGGCAGCACAGAGTTCTATCTTATGGATAGCAAGCCCTCAAAAATATCCAAAACACCCCTTAACTGAAGCAGGTGAAAAATGCAGAAAAACATTCTTGAATATTTAGAGAATACGGCGCTTTCCTGCGCTGATAAGACCGCCTTTTCAACAGGTAAAGAGGCTATGACCTTCGGTGAGGTCCTTGCAGGAGCAAGATCTGTCGGAAGCTTTCTTTCGGGCAGAGGCTTTTATGGAGAGCCCATAGCCGTAATTATGGACAAGCACCCAAAGACTGTTACGGCTTTCTTTGGAATTATATATGCGGGTTGCTTTTACGTCTGCATAGACGAAAAGATGCCCCTTGCGCGTATGAGCGCGATAATCGAAAAGCTCTCCCCCCGAGCTATCATTTGCGACAAGAAGAACCAAAAGGTTGCCGCAGAGCTTGGAGTAGAGAATTTGTTTGTTTACGACGACATAGCCAATACCCCCGAGGATAAAGCTGCTCTTGATTCTATAAGAGTAAGACAGAGCAGCACCGACGCTATCTACGTAGTGTTTACGTCAGGCTCGACGGGAACACCCAAGGGAGTTGTGGCTTGTCATCGCTCGGTTATCGACTATACCGAAACGCTTTGCGAGGCGCTTGAGTTTTCAAGGGATACCGTGTTTGCAAATCAGACCCCCCTTTATTTCGATGCCCCCCTCAAGGAGATAATGCCTACCTTGAAGCTTGGAGCAACGACCTATTTCGTTCCCAAGATGCACTTTTCATTCCCCGTAAGGCTTATAGAATATCTCAACGAGCATAAGATAAACACTATATGCTGGGTAGTATCCGCGCTGGTGCAGATTTCCTCGCTTGGAGCGCTTGAGAATCATATTCCCAAGTATCTGACAACGGTTGCATTTGGAAGTGAGCTCTTCCCGAGAAAGCAGTACGATCTTTGGAGAGAGGCTCTGCCCGAGGCACGCTTCTTTAACCTCTACGGTCCCACAGAGGCTACGGGAATGTCTTGCTATTGGAAGGCAGACCGAGAGCTTTGCGAGGGCGAGCCTATACCGATTGGCAGACCCTTTGATAACACCGATATAATCCTGCTCGACGACGAAAACAAGAGAGCGGAGCAGGGCGAGATATGTATAAGAGGAACCTGTCTGACTATGGGATATTATAACGATCCCGAAAAGACCGACGCCGTTTTCGTGCAGAATCCCCTCAATACCGCATACCCCGAGCTTATTTACAGAACGGGTGATATCGGCAGAATAAATGAGAGGGGTGAGCTTGTGTTTATCTGCCGTAAGGATTCGCAGATAAAGCATATGGGTCACCGTATAGAGCTTGGTGAGATCGAGGCGGCGGCGCTGAAGATAGAGGGCGTTCGCAAGGCGTGCTGTGTTTACGATTCTGAGGGCAAGAGAATAGTTCTGTTCTTCGTGGGAGATGATACTGACGAGGCGGCTATTATGAAGGAGCTTGGCGGATATCTGCCGAGATATATGCTTCCTGCTCTTACCGTAAGCCTTCCTGAGCTTCCGTTTACGTCAAACGGAAAGATAGACCGTAAGGGTCTTAAAGAAAAAGCAGAGAAACTCTGATTTTAAGGAGAAATATAATGGAAAAATTGCTTGAGATACTTTCGGGTATTCACCCCGAGGTGGATTTTGAAACCAACGAGGAGCTTATCGACGACGGAGTTCTCGATTCGCTTGATATCGTAACAATCGTTACCGAGATAGACGCGGAGTTTGGCGTGACTATCCCCGCAGAGGAGATAATTCCCGAGAACTTTAATTCCGCAAAGGCTCTTATGGAGCTTATCACAAGGCTTGACGAAGAATAAAAATGCTGTTTACCTCATACGGATTTATCATTTTTATTGCAGCTCTGCTGGTAGCCTATTACCTGTTTCCTAAGAAATTTCAGTGGACACTTCTGCTGGCGGCGAGTTATTTCTTTTATGCCTTTTCGGGCATTGAGAATTTCGCATTTATAATAGCCACCACCGTATCCTGCTTCTTCGTGGCAAGAGCGATGGAGAAGAGAAGGATGCGCGAGGACGAGTTCGTAGCTCTCAATAAGGAGAGTATGGACAAGGAAAGCAGAAAGGCGTACCGAGCAGGTGAAAAGAAGAAGCGCTTTCGAATATTGCTCATAGGTCTTGTATTCAATTTTGGTATGCTTGCCGTTATGAAATACACAGCCTTTGCTATTGGCAACGTGAACTCTGTAATAGAGCTTTTCGGAGCTGCGCCTATTGGCATTCCCTCG
>JAZQVZ010000022.1:0-2052 GCA_045632105.1 Eubacteriales bacterium
TCTTCAGTATGAAATGTGCTATACCACAGTTCTTAATATGCTGCAGCTTGCAGGCATGCCCCTTTATTCAAAGGACAGAGGCGAGGACTTCCCTCTCGTTATAGGCGGCGGCCCTTGCGCATACAATCCCGAGCCTATTGCAGATTTCTTCGACCTTTTCAACATCGGTGAGGGCGAGGAAATGCTTGTTGAGATAGTTCGTCTTTACATAAAGATGAAGGACGAGGGTACTTACACCAAGGAGGCGTTCTTGCACGAAGCAGCAAGAAGCATTAAGGGTGTTTACGTTCCTTCCCTTTACGAGATTACTTATTACGAGGACGGCACTATCAAGGCATATACTCCCATATACGACGATATTCCTACAAAGATTGAAAAGCGCATAATCAAGGATCTTGACAAGGTTAATTTCCCCGATAATGCAATTATGCCCTACACCGAGGTAGTTCACGACAGAATTATGCTTGAGGTATTCCGCGGATGTATCAGAGGATGCCGTTTCTGTCAGGCAGGTATTATTTACCGTCCTGTTAGAGAAAAGTCTCCCGATATTCTCAACGAGCAGGCAAAGTGCATTTTTGAAAACACAGGCTATGAGGAAATGTCGCTCTCGTCGCTCTCTATCAGTGACTATACTCACCTCGAAGAGCTTACAGAGAAGCTTCTTGAATGGACTGATGAAAATATGGTCAGCCTCTCGCTCCCCTCTCTCCGTGTAGATAGCTTTACAAAGGAGCTTATGGACAAGGTTGCATCGGTGCGTTCCTCCTCTCTTACTTTTGCTCCCGAAGCGGGTACGCAGAGACTCCGTGACGTTATCAACAAGAACGTATTTGAAGACGACCTTATGAGAGCTGTAAACGTTGCTTTCGATGCAGGTAAGACTCAGGTTAAGCTTTACTTTATGCAGGGTCTTCCTACCGAAACGTACGACGATCTCGCCGGCATTCCCGCACTTGCAAAAAAGGTTATTGAAACCTTCTATGCAAATCCCAACAGAAATAAGCAGAAGGCACCTCAGGTAACGTTCAGTGTTTCTTGCTTTATCCCCAAGCCCTTTACTCCTTTCCAGTGGGAGCCTCAGGACACTATGGCTGTGCTTGAAGAAAAGCAGAAGTTCATTGGTGATTGCGTAAAGGATAAGAAAATAAGATACCAGCACCACGATGCAAAGACCTGCCATATCGAAGCAATACTTGCTAAGGGTGACAGAAAGCTTGCTCCCGCACTTGCGCTTGCTTGTGAGGAAGGCTTTATGTTTGACGCTTGGACAGAATTCTTTGATTACGACAAGTGGATGGACGTATTTAAGCGCGCAGGCGTTGACACAGACTTCTATTCTACAAGAAGAATACCCTACGATGAAATTCTTCCTTGGGATATCATTGACTGCGGTGTTACAAAGGAATTCCTTATCAGAGAAAATAAAAAGGCGCACGAGGGATATTGCACTCCCAACTGCCGTGAAAAGTGTTCCGGATGCGGAGCAAACAGACTTGGAGGTGAAAGAGCATGTTGTCCGAAAACAAAGTAAAGGGCTGTTATTCAAAGTTTGAGCGCCCTATGCTCGATGAGCCTAAGGTTGTAAGAATTAAGTTCTGCAAAACCGGTAATCTTCAGTTTATATCCCATCTCGACCTTCAGAGAACATTCCACAGAATACTTGTAAGAGCAGGTATTCCTATGTGGTACACAAAGGGATTTAACCCTCACGCAAAGCTTGTGTTTGGCGCACCCTTGTCGGTTGGTTGTGAAAGTATGTGCGAGATGGCAGACCTCAGGATTGAGCGCAAAATAACCTTTGAGGAAATCAAAAATCAGCTCAATGCACAGCTTACAGACGAAATGTACGTGCTTGACGTGTACAAGCCCGAGTCTAAGTTTGCTGACATTGCATATGCTGACTACACTATTAAGATAAGCTCCGATAAGGTATGTGATGAATTGAAGGACAAGGTGATTTCCCTTTTCGCTTCTCCCGTTACTATGGTTAAGAGAACAAAGTCGGGAGAAAAAGAGGTTGATATTACAAAGTTTATTAAGACTCTTAAC
>JAZQVZ010000023.1:0-8445 GCA_045632105.1 Eubacteriales bacterium
TCCCTCAAGCACCGCAACCTCTACCTTCAGCACGTCGCCGCCTGCCTGAGTATAGGCAAGTCCGTTTACAACGCCTATCTCGTCGGTGTCTGCTATTCTTTCGGGAATAAGCTTACGGGCGCCCAGAAGCTCGCGCACGTCGGTCGCCTTGATGGTGAGCTTCTTGAGCTCCTTGTCCTCGACGAATCTCTTCGCCGCCTTGCGGGCAAGCTCTGCGATGCATCTCTCAAGGTTACGAACGCCTGCCTCGCGGGTGTAGTAGTCGATCATCTCGCCGATAGCGCCGTCGGTGACGTTCAGCATACGGCGGTTAAGACCGTGACGGGTCAGCTGCTTGGGGATCAGGTGATTCTTGGCAATAGCTGTCTTTTCGGTCTTGGTGTAGGTCTTAAGCTCAATGACCTCCATTCTGTCAAGCAGGGGCTTGGGAACGGTGTCAAGGGTGTTGGCTGTCGCTATGAACAGACACTCGGAAAGATCCACGGGAAGCTCCACGAAGTGGTCGCGGAAGGAGTGGTTCTGCTCGCCGTCAAGCACCTCGAGAAGAGCCGACGCGGGGTCGCCGTGATTATCACGGGTGAGCTTGTCTATCTCGTCAAGAAGCATAAGAGGATTCTTGACCTTTGCCTGAGTAAGAGCGGTCACTATACGTCCGGGCATAGCGCCGATATATGTCTTTCTGTGTCCGCGGATGTCTGCCTCGTCACGAACTCCGCCAAGAGAAACGCGAACGTACTGACGCTTCATTGCCTTTGCAATAGATGCGGCAATAGAGGTCTTACCCACACCGGGAGGGCCTACAAGACAGAGTATCTGATTCTTGAGCTCGGGGTTGAGCTGCTTTACCGCCAGATATTCGAGAATTCTTTCCTTTACCTTATCAAGACCGTCGTGGTCAGCGTCGAGTATTTTCTTTGCCGCCCTGATGTCAAGTCTGTCCTTGGTAGCAGCGCTCCACGGTATCTCAAGACAGGTGTCGAGATAGGAGCGGATGACCGTCGCCTCGGAGGAGCCGAAGGGGGTCTTCTGCATTCTCTCTGCTTCCTTGACAAGCTTCTCGCGAACGCTGTCGGGACACTTGAGAGCCGCGATCTTTTCCATATATTCGTCGCACTCGTCGCTCTCGCCCAGCTCCTCGCGGATAACTCTTATCTGCTCGCGCAGGTAGTATTCCTTCTGGTTCTGGTTGAGGTTGGAGCGCACCTTCTTGTGTATCTTCATCTCGCAGTCGAGAAGCTCTGCCTCCTCGCGAAGGAGAGCGATAAGAAGCTCGATGCGGCGGACGGGATCGAAGCATTCAAGCACCTTCTGCTTGTCCTGATATTTTACAAGGACGTTGGAGGAGATGAAATCGGCAAGCAGGGCAGGGTTTCTGATGGATCTCGCCGCGGTCAGCATCTCGTCGCTGGCAGAGGGGAGATTTGCCGTCAGATGCTCAGCCTCGCTGAGTATTGCTCTGCAATACGCCTGATTCTTGATGCTTTCTTCACCCGAGAGGGTTATCGACTTGCAGATCACGTCTGCGCAAAGATAGTTTGCGAATTCGTGGAACTCGGTAACGGTTGCTCTCGAGCAGCCCTCGGTGATTATTCTCATATTTCCCTCGGGGGTCTTCACCGACTGCTTTATCTTGGACACCGTGCCTACACGGTAGAGGCAGGAGGGCGTCAGCTTGCTTGCCGACAGGTCGGACATAGCGCAGATAAGCACGGGGGAGTCGGTCTCAAATGCCGCCTCTGCCGCGTGTATGCACATTTCGTCGGAAAGCTCAAAGCTGAGCGTTACCGCCGGGAACGCCACCGCTCCGTGGAGCGCAATGACGGGATAGGTTGCTTCTTCTAATCTTTCTATGAATTTTGCCATTTATGTTTTCCTTTCGGGGTCGTGCTGTGTATTTATATCGTAGCCCCACTCGTTTTGAACGAAAAATGGGTAGACTTTTCAATATATTATATATTATAGCACATTATTATTAAAATTTCTACTGTTTTTTAATATTTTTTAGGAGATAGTTTGGGAGTTAGTTTGTGTGGGGTTTTTGCCACCTTTCTTTCGAGAAAGGTGGCGCCAAAGAACTTGAAAAAGGGGTTGTTATTACGCCTTACGGGTGTGTAGTGCGAAATTTTTTGTTGAGTACAATGTTCGCACTTACCAGGGCTTGAAAGTTTTCGCTCGCCTTTTTCAAAAGGCGGCGAGGTCAAGGGCGAGGAGCCCTTGGCGCCTCGCCGAAACAAATAAACAAAATGGTGGGCAGAAAAATTTTTGTACAAGGTGCCGCCAGACCCCGATATGACATCACTACGACATTTTTGCGGTTTTATGGACAAATGCCACAAAAATGGCTTTTTGGGGGTGTAGTTTTTTCTATTGTGTGGCTTTTTGCACGAATTTTTTGACGAAAAATCGTATAAAATGAACTATTTACAAATTGACGCGGAGGGTGTATAATACAAAAGCTGGTGGCGGCACCAACTCCACAGCGCTACGCACAACTGTCTTTATCGTCTGCGGAATATCAATCTTATGATATCTGCCTGCGGAGATAAAAACACGGTTGTGCTTTTTCTTTTTTTCGCTTTTTTGAAAAAATTTCGAAAAAACTATTGACAAAGTCGCGCCGATATGGTAAAATAACTCGAAAATGAAGCAGAACTCTCCGTTCTCACCGTGCCGCAAGAGGCGCGTACGGTACAATATGCAAATCTACTCTCGCTATGTCGGGGGTCTGTTGTGTGTGCGGAGGATTCGTCTTCGCACAATTTTTTTCGTTTTTTTGCGAACGGAGGTGTATTTAGTATTAGCGCAAAAGATATGTTGGTCAATGAGGAGATCAAGCTCAAGGAAGTAAGAGTTATCGGCGTTGAGGGTGAGGCTATCGGCATCATGTCCTCCGAAGCGGCTCTCGAGCTCGCTGAACGCGACGGTTACGATCTCGTCCTTATGGCAGCTCAGGCTCAGCCCCCCGTATGTCGTATAATGGACTACGGCAAGTACCGCTTTGAGCGTGACAAGAAGGAAAAAGAGGCAAAGAAAAAGAACGTCATAGAGCTTAAGGAGATTCAGCTTTCCTGCAGAATCGACACTCACGATTTTGAAACCAAGGCAAGACACGCGCAGAAATTCCTGGAGAGCGGCAACAAGGTAAGAGTCGTTATGAGATTCAGAGGCCGTGAGATGAGCCATATGGCTATCGGTCAGGAAATAATGGAGAGATTCCGCAACTACTGCTCTGAGGTTGGTAGCGTGGATAAGGCGCCCGTTCTCGACGGTCGTATTCTCTCGATGGTGATAGCACCTGTAAAACAGAAATAATTATTGTTCATAATCAACGGATCACCGTTATTTTATGATAGATGGGCGAAAGCCTCAATCTGAATTAAAAAAGGAGTAAACTAAAATGGGAAAGATCAAGACACATAAAGCATCTGCTAAAAGATTCTCTGTTACCGCATCCGGTAAGGTAAAGATGGGCCACTGCCATCACAGACACAACACAGGACTTAAGACCGCAAAGAGAAAGAGACATCTTCGCTCCAGCGCGATCCTCAGCGAGTCTATGACTGCAAACATCAGAACACTTATCCAGAAATAATAGAGAATAATACAGGAGGAACATTAAAATGGCAAGAATCAAGGGCGCTATGATGACGCGCAAGAGAAGAAATAAAGTACTCAAGGCTGCGAAGGGCTACTGGGGCGCAAAGTCCAAGCACTTCAAGATGGCTAAGCAGGCTGTTCTTAAGAGCGGTAACTATGCTTTCGCCGGCAGAAAGATGAAGAAGAGAGATTTCCGCAGACTGTGGATCGCTCGTATCTCTGCACAGGCTAAGGCTTGCGGCATGAACTACTCTACATTTATGAACGGACTCAAGAAGGCTGGCATCAACCTTAACCGTAAGATGCTTTCTGAGCTCGCAGTATACGACAAGGAGGCTTTTGCAGCTCTCGTTGAGAAGGCAAAGGCAGCTCTTTGATCAAAGAGATAAAACCCGCTTAACAGCGGGTTTTATTCTGTAATTGGAGAAGAAAAAATCAGGCGTAAAACTGCGCACAAGAGGTTTTATGATAGAGCAAAAAGAGATAATAACGTCCCGTCAGAATCCAACCGTAAAGCGCATCTGCGCTCTTCTTGAAAAGAAGAACAGACGTGCCGAGGGGCTGTTCAGGTTCGACGGAATAAAGCTTTTTGAGGAGGCTCTGGCAGTGGGACTCAAGCTGTCCTACGTCGTGCTTTCCGAGGGCGCGTCGGCAGAGATAAGCGCTCGCGTCTGGCGAGTAGCCGAGGAGGGTCTTTTGGACAAAAGGGCTATCCTCACCGTATCCGAGGGCGTGTTCGAGAAGATAAGCGAGGAGCGTTCTCCCGAGGGAATAGTGACGGTTGCCGCTCTTCCCAAGGATAAGCACAGAGAGGCTTGTCAGGGCGATATAGCGCCTGTGGGCGAGAGGATACTCGTGGCGGAATCTCTGCGAGATCCGGGTAATCTCGGTACTGTAATAAGAAGCTGTGCCGCTCTTGGCATAGACCGTCTGGTGCTGTCAAGCGACTGCGCCGACCTGTATAATCCCAAGACGGTGAGAGCCGCAATGGGAGGACTTTTCAGGCTTTCTATCGATATGGTCGAGGCTCTGCCCGAGTATATCGGTGCGCTGAGAGCGAGCGGACGCAGAGTATACGCCGCAGCCCTCAGAAGCGATGCTTGTGAGATAGGAGGCATCACTCTTCAGAGAGGTGATTGCTTCGTTATCGGAAACGAGGGTCACGGACTGTCCGAGGCTGTGATAGACGCCTGCGACGGCTGCGCTATCATACCTATGAGAGCGGGCTGTGAGTCGCTCAACGCCGCTGCCGCCGCGGCAATATGCATCTGGGAAACCGTAAAGGCGGACTAAACAGGAGGGATAGACGATGAAGAATCAGGATACCTTATATTGGGTGTGGCTTGCCGAGAAGTGCGGCCCAGCCTCGAAGGATTTCACGAAAATAATCGAGAAATATCAGGATCCCTTTGACGTTTATCTTCTCGACAACGATGAGATCGAGCAGCTGAAGGACCTGGGCGATCGCACGAGAGCGGCGCTCTGCCAGAAGGATCTCGATCCCTCGTATGACATTATGACGTACTGTAAGCAGAACCGTGTGGATATAATATCCTACGGAGACAGGCGATATCCCGAGCGTCTTAAGATGCTTCAGGATCCGCCCATAGTGCTTTACTGTAAGGGGCATTTCCCCGAATTTGACACCCGCCTTTCTATTGGCGTGGTGGGAACGCGGAGCATGAGCGAGTACGGAAAGCAGAGCGCGTACAGGATCTCCTACGATCTTGCGGCGTCCTCGGTGCTGACCGTCAGCGGAATGGCTCTGGGTATAGACGGCGTTTGCGCCTGCGCCTCGCTTACGGCAGGCGGAGAGACGGTAGCGGTGCTGGGCTGTGGCATTGACACGGTATATCCTAAGCATCACGCAAAGCTCTACGAGCAGATATGCAGACACGGAGCGGTAATAACCGAATATTCTCCTCACGAGAAGCCTTACGGCCACAATTTCCCTAAGAGAAACCGCATAATCAGCGGACTTTGTCAGGGCGTTTTGGTGGTAGAGGGCTCTGAGGGAAGCGGCTCGCTTATAACCGCCGAGCTTGCCATAGGGCAGGGCAGACAGGTGTTTGCCGTACCCGGTAAGATCAGCGATGCGGGAGCAGAGGGACCCAACCGACTTATAAAGGAGGGCTCCTATTCGGCGACCTGCGCTGCCGATATACTGAAGCATTACGAATTTCTTTACGGTGACGTTTGCAAGAAGCGTCGCTCGGCAAAGAAGGATATTAGCGCAGATGCGGCACTTGAGGCTCTTGGGCTTCATTATGCGGTATCGGGCGCAAAGGAGGAGCAGGACGAGATATTCCTGCCTAAGAAGGAAAGAAAGACCAAAAAGAATACTGTGGCAGAGCCTGTTACCGAGCAGGAGGTGAGCGTTGCAGAGGAGAGCGGAGCAATTTCGGTTGATTCTCTCGACCCCATCACCCGAAGGATATTCGAGAGTCTGCCGCAGGATAGAGCGGTCAGCGCCGACGCGGTGGTCGGGGACGGAATAAGCGCCTCCGATGCGATAACCTCGCTGTCGCTCCTTGAGCTCTACGGGCTGATAAGCTCGCTTCCCGGCGGTCTTTATATAAGAAAATAAATCGAAAGGATACAAATAGATGACTAATCTGGTAATCGTGGAGTCACCCTCCAAGGCGTCTACAATTAAGGGATACCTTGGATCTAACTATAAGGTGATAGCATCCAAGGGACACGTAAGAGATCTTCCCAAGAGCTCTCTCGGCGTTGATATCGAGAACAATTTCGAGGCTCACTATATCAACATCAGAGGCAAGGGCGATCTTATAAAGGATATAAAGAAAGAGGCAAAGGCAGCAGGCAAGATATTCCTCGCGCCCGACCCTGACCGTGAGGGAGAGGCTATCTCCTGGCATCTGGCAAACGCTCTGGGCATTCCCGTTGAGAAGACCCTTCGCGTTACCTTCAACGAGATCACCAAGACGGCGGTAAAGAGCGCTATCAAGTCTCCCCGCCAGATAGATAT
Source organism: Eubacteriales bacterium (assembly GCA_045632105.1). GTDB lineage: Bacteria > Bacillota > Clostridia > Oscillospirales > CAG-272 > HGM12713. The sequence continues at coordinate 6,590 of JAZQVZ010000023.1, forward strand.
GAATCTTGTAAACGCTCAGCAGGCAAGAAGAATTCTTGACCGAATCGTGGGCTATAAGATATCCCCCTTCCTCTGGAAGAACGTAAAGAGCGGACTTTCGGCAGGACGCGTTCAGTCGGTTGCTACCAGAATAATCGTTGAGCGCGAGGAGGAGATCAGAGCGTTCGTTCCTCAGGAGTACTGGACTATCGACGCTACTCTTCTTACCGTAGACGGTGAGGAGTTCACCGTTCGCTTCTACGGCGACAAGAACGGCAGAGTTAAGCTTGCAAGCGAGGCTGATGCTCGCAGAGTTACCGATGCGGTAAGCAACGGCAGCTTCTCGGTAAGCTCTATCAAGAAGGCAAAGAAGAAGAAGCTTCCCGCGCCTCCCTTTACCACCTCTACCATGCAGCAGGAGGCATCCAAGAAGCTTGGATTCCGCTCGCAGAAGATCATGAAGATCGCTCAGGAGCTTTACGAAGGTATCAACGTTGGCTCCGAGAACGGAGGAGTTCAGGGTCTTATCACCTACATGAGAACCGACTCGCTTCGCGTTTCGGCTGACGCTCAGGCAGATGCAAGAGAGTATATCGGCGAGAAGTACGGCAACGATTACTATCCCGAGAAGCCCAGAGTATATAAGTCCCGCGCAGGCGCACAGGATGCTCACGAGGCTATCAGACCCGCAAGAGTTGCTCTTGAGCCCGCAAAGATAAGAAAGCATCTTACAAACGATCAGTTCAAGCTCTATAAGCTTATCTGGGAGCGCTTTATCGCCAGCCAGATGGAGTCTGCGACCCTTTCCACCGTTACCGCCGATTTTGAGTCTGCGGGATATATCTTCCGTGCAAGCGGATACACCGTGGACTTCCAGGGTTATATGGCTCTTTACGAGGAGAGCGAGGAGGATACCGCACAGAATGCCGATGAGGTAAAGGAGCAGAGAAATATTCGTCTGCCCGCAGTTAAGGAGGGCGATAAGCTCAGCATGGGCGGACTTACACCCGACAAGCACTTCACCGAGCCCCCTGCACGCTATACCGACGGTACTCTCACTAAGGTTCTTGAGGAAATGGGAATCGGACGCCCCAGCACCTTTGCTACCATTATTTCTACGATCATCGCAAGAAATTACGTAAAGCAGGAGGGCAGAACCCTTGTTCCCACTCCTACCGGTGAGATAACCAACAAGATCATGAAGGAGAGCTTCCCCGACGTAGTAGACTACAAGTTTACCGCAGAGATGGAAAGCGACCTCGATAAGATAGAAAACGGCAAGATGGAGATGAACAACGTTCTCAGCACCTTCTGGGGCAGCTTCGAGCGTGAGCTTGAGGCGGCTAACGAGAAGATGAAGGACACCGAGCTTGAGGTGCCCGTTGAGGAGACCGACATCATCTGCGACAAGTGCGGCAGCCGTATGATAATCAAGAACGGACGCTTCGGCAAGTTCGCGGCCTGCCCCAACTATCCCGAGTGTAAGAACACAAAGCCTCTCGATAGCACCGGCAAGCCCAAGCAGGAGGCTCCCGAGGTAACTCCTACCGGACTGGTATGCGAGCTTTGCTCCGGCGCTCTCGTTCTCAGAAGCGGTAGATACGGCTCCTTCTATGCCTGCGAAAACTTCCCCAAGTGTAAGTTCACCAAGCAGATAACCAAGGATACCGGCGTATCCTGCCCTAAGTGCGCCGCTAAGATCGTAACCAAGCACGGAAAGAACAATACCTTCTTCTATAGCTGTGAAAGATACCCCGAGTGCGACTTCTCCTCTTGGGATCAGCCTATGAAGGATCCCTGCCCCAAGTGCGGCGATCTTCTGCTTAAGAAGAAGGGCAAGACTCTGGTCTACTGCCGCAATAACGATTGCGATTATA
>JAZQVZ010000024.1:0-13062 GCA_045632105.1 Eubacteriales bacterium
CGTCAACAAAGAGGGCGGAATTGCAGGTCCTAAGGTGCTTGAGCATATGGTTGACGCAGTTCTCAATTTCGAGGGTGACAAGCGCCAGACCTACCGAATCATACGCGCTAACAAAAACCGCTTTGGCTCCACCAATGAAATTGGTGTGTTTGAAATGACCGACACAGGTCTTCGTCAGGTAGCCAACCCCTCGGAAATGCTTCTTGCTGACCGTCCCGACAACGTATCGGGTAACTGTGCGGTATGCACTATGGAGGGCACACGCCCCATTGTTGCCGAGATTCAGGCTCTGGTCACTCAGACAGCCTTCCCCGCTCCCCGACGCACCTCTAACGGTATCGACTACAACCGCACCTGTCTTATTCTTGCAGTTCTTGAAAAACGCCTTGGACTTAAGTTTTCGGGCAACGACGTATATCTCAACGTTATCGGCGGTTTGCAAATAGACGAGCCTGCCTCTGACCTCGGTATTGCAATGGCACTTATCTCCTCTCTTACCGACAAAAATGTTCCCGATGATCTTATCGCCATTGGAGAGATCGGACTTGCAGGTGAATGCCGCGGTGTTTCAAACGTAGAGCAGCGTGTTCGCGAGGCAGCTCGCCTTGGCTTCAAGCAAGCGCTTCTCCCTGTAAACAATGCAAGCTCCTGTCCCAATATCGAGGGCATCAGCATCTATCCCATAAAAACCATTTACGATATCCTCAAATTTTTAAAGAAGGATACCTAACAATAAAAAAAGAAGCTCGACATCAGTCGAGCTTCTTTTTTTATTTAGAACTCTATCTTCTTTTCGATGTAAGATTTGAGTTCGGAGATCGGGATTCTTACCTGCTCCATGGTGTCACGGTCACGAACGGTAACACAGTTATCAACCTCAGAATCAAAGTCGTAGGTGATACAAAGAGGAGTACCAACCTCATCCTGACGGCGGTATCTCTTACCGATAGAACCTGCCTCATCATAATCAACTGCGAAGTACTTAACAAGATCGGAGTAGATCTTATCAGCGCCCTCGGAGAGCTTCTTGGAAAGAGGAAGAACTGCAGCCTTGAAGGGCGCAAGAGCGGGATGCAGGTGCATAACAACTCTAACGTCATTCTTATCTGCATCGATAACCTCTTCGTCATAAGCGTCGCAAAGTACGGAAAGAACGGTTCTTTCAACGCCAAGGCTGGGCTCTACTACGTAAGGAACGTAATGCTCACCGGTCTCCTGATCAAAGTAAGTAAGATCCTTACCAGAGGTATTCTGGTGCTGAGTAAGGTCGTAATCGGTACGGTCAGCAACACCCCAGAGCTCGCCCCATCCAAACGCGAACAGGAACTCGAAGTCGGTAGTTGCCTTGGAGTAGAAGCAAAGCTCCTCAGGATCGTGGTCACGAAGTCTGATATTCTCTTCCTTAAGACCGATAGCCAGGAGCCAATCGCGGCAGAAGCTTCTCCAATAGTTGAACCACTCAAGGTCGGTACCGGGCTTGCAGAAGAACTCAAGCTCCATCTGCTCGAACTCACGAACACGGAAAATGAAGTTACCGGGGGTTATCTCGTTACGGAAGGACTTACCGATCTGAGCGATACCGAAGGGCAGCTTCTTTCTAGTGGTTCTCTGTACGCTTACAAAGTTAGTAAATATACCCTGAGCGGTCTCGGGACGGAGATAAACAGTGTTCTTCGCATCCTCGGTTACGCCCTGGAAGGTCTTGAACATCAGGTTGAACTGACGGATATCGGTGAAGTTGTGCTTTCCGCAGGTGGGGCAAGGAATGTTATGCTCCTCTACGAACTCCTTCATCTCTGCCTGAGTAAAAGCATCAATGGGCTTAGGAAGCTCAAAGGAGGTATCTGCGCACCAATCCTCTATAAGCTTATCTGCTCTAAAGCGCTCGTGGCACTCACGGCAGTCCATAAGAGGATCGGAAAATCCCGCAAGGTGTCCGGATGCTACCCAAGTCTGGGGGTTCATAAGGATAGCGGCGTCAAGTCCTACGTTGTATCTGTTCTCCTGAACGAACTTCTTCCACCATGCCTTCTTTACGTTATTCTTAAGCTCTACGCCAAGAGGGCCGTAATCCCAAGTATTTGCAAGGCCTCCGTAGATCTCGGAGCCGGGGAAAATAAAGCCTCTTGTCTTACAAAGAGCAACGATTTTATCCATCGTCTTTTCTGTATTCTTCATTTTTAGTACCTTCCTGATAGTCAAAAATTAAACAAATATTATTTTATCACAGCTTTTAGCAGTTGTCAACAAGTTTTATCAAGTTCCTGCAACGCTCATATCGCGTATAAGAACGTTAGGAGAACCGAAAACGGTAAATCCTGTAGTAAGTCCGAACTTGACCTCACTTGAAAGTGCCTCGATGCTCTTAATAAGCTCGAAGAAGTTTCCTGCAACGGTAAAGGAAGTAACAGCCTCGCACTTCTTTCCGTCCTTAACTCTGAAGCCGAAGCTTTCGAGAGAAAAGTCACCTGTAACGTCGTTGGTTCCTGCATGAAGTCCCTTAAGCTCGGTTACGTAAATACCGTCGCCAAGCTTTGCAAAGAGCTCATCCTCGGAAAGCTCGCCGCCCTTGATATAGAAGTGATAAGGAGCGATGCTTACGGGAGAGGAATAGCTTGATCTCTGTCCGTTGCCTGTGCTCTCCTTGCCCACCTTATCCGCGCTGGCGATGTCGTAAAGCAGTGTGTTCAATACTCCGCCGTCGATAACGTTCTTGGTGTAGGTAGGAACGCCCTCGCCGTCAAATCCTGTCTGCATAGGGCTCGAAGAATAAAGGGGGTCGTCCACAAGGGTTACACACTCAGCTGCCACCTTCTCGCCTTCCTTACCCTTAAGCAAGGAAAGACCGAGATTTGCCTGTCTGCCGGAAAATACAGATCCAAAAGCAGAAAGCAGACTTCTCATTTCATCGCCCGAGATAATAACGTCATATTTACCTGTGGGGATCTGTCCTGCACCAATCTTTTCAAGAGCCTCAGTAGTTGCCTTGCGAGGCATCTCGTCTACCTTCTCACCCTTGATTCCGCTTTCCATAGCAATACCGTACTGGGACTCTCCGTCCTTCTCTACTACCGACTGAACGAAGGAAATAGAGCCTCCAACCGCATTGGAAAGGTGAAGCCCATGAGAGTTTATAAGCTCTATCCTCACGTTGCTTCTCATTGTACCTGTCTGGGTGCTATCAGCGATATACTCGCTGGACTTGACAGTCTTATCAAAAAGATCAAGAGCGCTTGCCTTCATATCAGCCGCACTATCATTAGCAACAGGGGGGAGCTTAGGCTGAGGATATTCAGCCGCACCTGCATATATAACCGCCTTGTCATCATTTTCGATAACGCTAGCGTTCTCTATTGCTCTTTTAACAAGAGCCTTCATTTCATCTTCTTCAAAAAGCTCGGTAGCCGCGCTTCCAAAGTGTCCGTTGCAAATACAACGGAAGCAGATTCCGCCGCTTACAGCCGAGGTGAAGGAGGATATCTCACCCTTGAGAGTTTCGGCAGAGATACCGTCACTTTCCATAAAATATATCTCATATTCATCAAGGCCAGCAAGTCTTGCTTCTTCTACGAGCTTGTTTTTTACAGCATCAAAATTCATAATAACCTCCTTATCTTCCACCAACAGTGATCTTCTTAACACGGATAAGCGGCTGACCTACGTCGGTAGGAACACTTCCGCTGCTGGAGCCACACATTCCCTGACCTGTAGCAAGATTCTGTCCTACCATATCTATGTCCTGAAGGATCTTAGAACCGGTACCGATAAGCGAAGCGCCTCTTACGGGCTCACAGATCTTACCGTTACGAACCATATATCCCTCGGTAACCGCAAAGTTAAATGCACCTGTCAAAGGGTTGACCGATCCGCCGCCCATCTGCTTTGCATAAAGACCGTACTCGATAGAAGCGATTATATCCTCGTTCTTATCAGGACCATTATCAATAAAGGTATTGGTCATTCTCGAGGTAGGCTCAAAGGTATAGCTCTGTCTACGGCTGTTACCTGTCATAGGCATTCCCATACGTCTGGAGCCAAGACGGTCTATCATATATCCCTTAAGAACACCGTTCTCGATAAGCACGTTTCTCTGAGTGGGATTACCCTCGTCATCGATGTTTACGGATCCCCAAGCACCGGGAATAGTTCCGTCGTCTATTGCGGTAACCTTTTCATTAGCTATCTTCTGTCCAAGCTTTCCGCACATCTCAGACATTCCAACGCCTACCTGAGACGCCTCAAGAGAATGTCCGCAAGCCTCGTGGAATATAACGCCACCGAAGCCGTTTTCAATAGCAACAGTCATCTGACCAGCCTTACAGTAATCAGCCTTCAGATTTACAAGCGCCTGATCAGCCGCCTTTATTCCCACGTCTGCAGGAAGGATGTTATCAAACATCTCAAGACCCATTCCTCTACCGGGAGCAAAGAATCCCGACTGATTCTCTCCGTTGTTAGAAGCAACTGCATTTACCGCAATACGGGTTCTGGTATGGGTATCTCCAACCATAAGTCCCTCGGTATTAGCTACGAGTATCTCGTGCTCAACGCAAACAAGATTTCCTGTCACCTGAGAAATAAGGGGGCTTCTATCCTTTGCCGCAAAGCATGCGCTCTTAAGAATATCCGCCTTAGTGGAGAGCTGTGCTCTTACAGGATCTATCTTTACAGGGTGGATATCAAGCACGTTGCGCTTGTTAAGGCAAATGGAAATAGGAGCATTTCCCTCTCCCAGAGCGTCAGCCGCAGAGCGTGCGCAAGCAAGCAGACCCTCTCTGGAAATATCCGAGGTAGAAGCGTAAACCGTTCTCACTCCGGAGAATACTCTTACGCCGACACCCGATATAACGTTATCGTTTACCTTGTCGATTCTTCCATCAACAAGCTGTATATTATTAGAGCGTGTATGCTCTCCGTATACCTCTGCAAAATCTCCACCGCTGGACATAGCCACGGAAAGAACCTCGCAAAGCAATTCCTTATTCAACATATTTACCTCCTATTAGAGCGATCAGCTTTGGCTGCGCTCTCCAAGAATATTTCTGTATTTTTGATAGAAGCTCTCGAAGTATCCGCCCTCAAGCGCCTTTCTTATCTCTCTTGTAAGATTGTTGTAGAAATACAGGTTGTGAGCTACCGCAAGTCGCATTCCGAGAGATTCCTTAGCCTTTATAAGGTGACGGATATAGGAACGGCTATAATTACGGCAAGCAGGACATCCGCAATTCTCATCAAAGGGTCTGGGATCCTTTGCATACTTCTCATTAAGAAGATTCATCTTTCCGTGCCAGGTAAAGAGGTTTCCGTGTCTTGCATTACGGCTGGGCATTACACAGACAAAGAAATCAACACCCATATGAACAGCCTCAAGAATATTACAAGGAGTTCCTACTCCCATAAGATATCTGGGCTTATTCTTAGGCATATGAGGCTCTACCGCATCAATGATTCTATACATATCGTCGGTTGCCTCACCAACTGCAAGTCCGCCTATTGCATATCCGGGAAGATCAAGCTCTGCTATCTTCTGCATATGCTCGATTCTGAGATCCTCGTAGGTTCCACCCTGATTTATACCGAACAAGAGCTGATGCTTGTTAATGGTCTCGGGCAAGGAATTAAGTCTTTCCATCTCTGTCTTGCAACGAACCAACCAACGAACCGTACGCTCGCAAGACTCCTTTACGTACTTATAAGGAGCGGGGTTTTCGATACACTCGTCAAATGCCATCGCAATGGTAGAAGCAAGATTTGACTGGATCTGCATGCTCTCCTCGGGACCCATAAATATTCTCTTTCCGTCAACGTGGGAAGCAAATCTAACTCCCTCCTCTGTTATTTTACGGAGCTGAGAAAGTGAAAAGACCTGAAATCCGCCGCTGTCGGTAAGTATGGGGCGCTCCCAGTTCATAAACTTGTGAAGTCCGCCCATATCGTGTATAAGCTTATCACCGGGACGAATGTGAAGGTGATAGGTATTGGAAAGCTCCACCTGACAGTCAAGGTCGATAAGCTCTCTGCTGGAAACACCGCCCTTAATAGCCGCGCAGGTTCCAACGTTCATAAACACAGGAGTCTGTATATCTCCGTGTACCGTATGCAGAACACCTCTACGCGCTCTGCCGTCTGTTGCTAATATTTCAAACATTGCTTTTCCTTTCTCTTATGTTCTTTCAAACTGTCTGTCCATATTTTTTTTGGACAGCTCCATCGCTACGGGCCTGCCGTGAGGGCAAACAGTTATATCGGGAATCTCCATAAGCTTATCCACTATCCATTTTATATGCTCGGGAGAATACTCTCTGCCCGCCTTTATAGCCGCCTTGCAGGAAGCCTGATAAAGGGCCTTCTCAAAGAGTATATCACGGGTAAGCCCTGCAGTTCCCGTTCCGCTCTTAATACGCTCTGCCATGACTACCAGCATATCAGTGACCGCATCGGTGGAGATACCCTCGGGAATCGCCGTCATACTTACCGTATATCTGCCTGCGGTAAATTCAAAGCCTATTGCTTCTATTTCTTCCTTGTATTCAAGCAGAGTTTGTATCTCGTCGGAGGTCATCATTATCTTTAACGGAAGCATAAGCATCTGCGATGCAACCGAAGAGTTTTTAAGTCCCTCCTTAAGCTGCTCGAATATTATGCGCTCATGAGCGGCGTGCTTATCTATGAGAAGCATAACCTCGCCTCTCTCAACGAGAATATAAGAGTTGAACGCCTCGCCGATTATCCTGTAATCAAGTGAACGAGGCTCAATATGAGGCTCGGGTTCAACAGGCTGGGGATCGGGCTTTTGTTCTTGAACCAAAGCCGCCTCCTGCTCTGCTTTTTCCATCGCTTCAAGCGCGGCAAACTCTCTTTCTTCGAGCTCCTCCTCTGCGCGTATTGCTTCATCGAAGGCGCCCTTCAAATATTCTTTTAAATACTCCTCTGCGGTGATTTCCTCCTCATCGCTATTAGCTGCTACAGTCGGCTCTACCGCTGGCGTAGTCACAGGCTCGGAAACCACTTTAGGCGGTTCAGGAGTAGGCGCTATAATCTGCTTTTTCTCAACAACCACAGGAGCGGTAAACAGCTCAGCAGTGATCTGTCGGGTTTTAAGCGATTCCTTCTTGCCTTCCTCTATCGGTACTGTCGCGCTAACACCCTTAAAGAAATTTTCATTTCTTACGGTTGCTCTGGGGGCCGAAAGGCTTATATCAGGACGGGCAACGCTCTGCTCGAGAGCATTTCTTACCGCATAATATATTGCCTCGAAAACAGGCTTCTCATTTGAGAACTTGACCTCAAGCTTTGCAGGATGTACGTTTACGTCAACCGTTGAAGGATTTATAGTCATAAACAGCACACAGCAAGGAAACTTTTCGGGAGGTATGTAAGACGTATACGCCTGTTCAAGGGCAGCGCACGCAGTACGGCTCTTGACGTATCTTCCGTTTATGAAGAAGTTCTGGTAATTTCGATTCGCTCTTACGTTATCCGAGCGACCTATAAATCCTTCAACGTATATTCCGTCAACCTCTATTTCGGTATGAATAAGCTTTGAAGCAAATTCTCTGCCAAACACCGAATAAATAGTGTTCTTGACGTTTCCGTCACCGATAGTCTCTATCTTGACGTTTCCGTCAACAATAAGCCTGAAGGAAATATCGGGCTTCGAGAGCGCTATTTTCTCGACTACCGCGCTTACTGCCATAGCCTCGGTTACATCCTTCTTGAGGAACTTACGGCGAGCGGGCACGTTAGCGAAGAGATTTTCCACTATAACGGTGGTTCCATCCGATGCCGCCCTCTCGCTTACCCCAAGTATATTTCCACCGCTGGCGCTAAGCATTGAGCCCACAGATGCGTTCTTGGTCTTGGAGATTATTCTTATATCCGACACCGACGCGATAGCTGCAAGAGCCTCGCCTCTAAATCCAAGAGTAAGGATACCGTCAAGATCCTCGGCATTCTTTATCTTACTTGTTGCGTGTCGACGTATAGCAACGGGAAGATCATCGGGCTCAATACCGCAGCCATTATCAGAAACGCGCATATAAGTAACGCCGCCGTTCTGTATCTCCACGGTGATCATAGTCGCACCCGAGTCGATAGCATTTTCAAGAAGCTCTTTAATTACAGATGCAGGTCTGTCTACCACCTCTCCTGCGGCTATAAGGTTTGCCACAGCAAAGGACAACACGTTGATCTTGCCCATATTCTCCTCCCTTTAGTTTTTATTTAAGTCTTTTTTTCAGGTCAAACAGGAAGCTCATAGCCTCATAGGGCGAAAGGGTGTTGATATCCACTGCCTTAAGCTCCTCAATTACCTGCTCGTTGACGAAATCGTCCATACTGATCAGGGTATCATCCTTTTCCTCGGCTACCGCGTTGTTCTGGCTGAGCGCCTTGGCGGTCTTTTCAACGGATGCAAGGACCTCCTTAGCTCTGCGAATGACCTCATTGGGAAGTCCTGCAAGCTTCGCTACCTCGATACCATAGCTATCGTCGGTAGAGCCCTTGATTATCTTACGAAGGAAGGTGATATTATCCCCTCTCTTTTTAGCCGCAATGTTGTAGTTAACTATTCCCTCTATCTCGCCCTCCATGGAGGTAAGCTCGTGATAGTGAGTAGCAAAGAGCGTCTTCGCTCCTATCTTTCTGCTGTTTGTATATTCAACGATGGCTCTCGCTATGCTCATACCGTCAAAGGTAGAGGTTCCTCTACCGACCTCATCATAGATGATAAGGCTCTGTCTGGTAGCATTACGAAGAATATACGCCACCTCGTTCATCTCAAGCATAAAGGTGGACTGTCCGCTGGCAAGGTCGTCCGATGCGCCAACACGGGTAAAGAGCTTATCAATAACTCCTATTCTCGCGTCGTTTGCAGGAACGAAAGAGCCTATCTGCGCCATCACCACGATAATGGCAACCTGTCGCATATAGGTGGATTTACCTGCCATATTGGGACCGGTAATAAGCATCAGCCTGTTTCTCGAGGTATCGAGCTGAGCATCGTTGGGAACAAAATAGCTATCCTTAACAAACTGCTCAACAACAGGATGGCGGCCGTCCTTTATAAAGATGATATCGCTCTTATCCACCTCGGGACGAACGTACTTATTCTTAACGGCTACGGTTGCAAGGCTCTGGTAAACGTCAAGTCTTGCGAGTATAGATGCCGCTTTTTGAAGTCTTGCGCTATTATCGGCAACAAATCCTCTTACCTCGCAGAAGATATCATACTCAAGAGAGTTTACTCTGTCTGCGGCCCCGAGAATGGTAGCCTCCATATCCTTAAGCTCGTCGGTGATATATCTCTCGCCGTTAGTAAGTGTCTGCTTACGAATATAATCCGAGGGAACCTGTCCCACGAAGGACTTGGAAACCTCTATATAATAGCCAAATACCTTATTGTAGCCTATCTTAAGGGTCTTGATTCCCGTTCTTTCTCTCTCCTGCTCCACAACTCTGTTAAGCCAGCTCTTGCCGTCCTTCATTATTGAGCGAAGATTATCAACGTCTTCGTTGAAGCCCTCGTTTATCATTCCGCCCTCGCGTATCGACACAGGGGGATTTTCACATATAGTAGTATTTATTCTTGCGTATATATCCTCAAGAGTATCAAGCTCCTCGTAAAGCTCACGAAGCTCATCCGAGCGACAGGAGGATATGAGGGACTTAAGCTCAGGGAGAACCGATACGGTGTTAGCAACAGCGCGCAGATCTCTTGCGTTTGCCGTGCAGTAAACTATTCGGGTAACAAGTCGCTCAATATCAAGAACGCCCGAAAGAAGCTCTCTTATCTCCTCTCGGAGCATATAATTCCCCGTCAGCTCCTCAAGAGCGTTTTGTCTGCGGGTAATAGCTCCCACGTTGAGAAGCGGATGCTCCACCCATTGACAAAGAAGTCTTGCGCCTGCGGCAGTTACTGATCTGTCAAGCACGCCAAGAAGCGACCCCTTCTTCTCCTTGGTTCGCATAGTCTGGGTAAGCTCAAGGTTTCGTCTGGTGTTTATATCCATTTCAAGATACTGTCCCTCAAGGTAAACGTTAAGATCCTTGATATAGGAAATATCCTTCTTTTGTGTTTCCTCTATGTATCCAAGCAATGCGCCAAGAGCAGAGATCAGAGGCTTATTATCAAAATAGTCCTCCTTAAGCGACGCGCCAAACTGTCTTGTAACAATCTGAAGCGACGGCTCGTATTCGAATGCCGTAGGACGGTTATCGTTAAGCATTGCGCCGATTCCCGATTTAATAAAATCCGTAAGCTCGCCAAGCTTTTTCTCACCAAGGTTTACTATGACCTCAGAGGGCAAATATGTGCCAAGCTCATTACGAAGTTTTGCCTCTATCTCGTCACCGCAGAAAAAGGTGGCATACACCTGAGCGGTAGATACGTCAGCAAAAGCAAGACCGCACTCAAACTCGTTCATATAGACCGAACAGAGATAATTGTTCTTCTTTTCGGAAAGAAGATTGCTTTCAATCAGGGTTCCGGGAGTGATGACTCTTATTACCTCACGGCGTACAAGACCCTTAGCCGCTGCAGGATCCTCGGTCTGCTCACAAATGGCAACCTTGTATCCCTTTCCCACCAGAGTGCCTATATAGCCCTCAGAGCTGTGAAAAGGAACACCGCACATGGGCGCTCTCTCCGCCTCTCCGCAATCTCTGCCTGTAAGCGTCAGCTCAAGCTCTCGGGACGCTACGATTGCATCATCAAAGAACATCTCGTAGAAGTCACCCAAACGGTAGAAAACTATATGATCCTTATATTGATTTTTTATCTCAAAATATTGCTCCATCATAGGAGTCATAGCGCATTACCTCGCTTGTTCAAAATTTAAGATCAGTGGGAGCAGCCTCCGCCGCAGGTAGAACAATCGTGAGTGCATGAAGGTGCCTCGCCTGTTATCTCGAATGTTATGGTGTTGTTAACCGCATTCATAAGCTCGTTTACGTCAGCCTGAGCCTCGTTAAGCTCAACGAATATAGGATGAGCCATAATAGCGTTGTAAAGCTCATTTATTCTCTTCTGGATTATGTCGATGAACATAGTATCTCTCTCTGGCTTGGTTATCTCTCCCTGAAGAGCCTTCTGCTGTACCTCGTATTCAACCATCATCTTCTGAAGGTCCTTGTCAGTTTCATAAGCTGTTTTAGCGTTTGCAAGACGAACCAGCTTCTCGTCCTCCTTAAGAGCCTTTCCAAGCTCTACTGCAAGTTCAAATATAGTCATTTCTATTTCCTCTTTTCGTTATTTTTCAATTTTTCCGTAAAGAGCGAATGTGTCCGCTCTTTCTATTTTCACGTTTACAAAGCAACCGATATAGCTCTCCTCGCCATCAAAAAAGACGATCTTTCCGCCATCGGTACGCCCGCTGTAAACGTCTTTGTTGTTCTTACTGGGTCCGTCGCAAAGAACGCGTACTGTCTTGTTCTCAAAGGGCTTGTTGGATGCAAGAGATATCTCGTTCTGCACCGCTAACAATCTCTCAAATCTCTCGGACTTTACCTCCTGAGGTATTTGGTCTCCCATAGACGCCGCAGGAGTGTCCTTTCGAGGAGAATACTGGAAGGAATATATCATATCGAAGCGGGCGCGCTTAAGAGCATTAAGCGTATCCTCGAAATCCGCCTCAGTCTCTCCGGGGAAGCCTACGATTATGTCCGACGTGATAGCCACGTCAGGCATCTTCTCTCTGATATAATCAAGAATGTCTATGTATTTTGCAAAATCATACTTGCGATTCATTCTGCGAAGCACGTCGTCACTTCCCGACTGCATAGGCAGATGGAAATGTCTTGCAATATGCTTCGAGGAGGACATAACGTCAACCAGCTTTCGAGTTGCATCCTTAGGATGACTTGTCATAAAATGAATGGTGTAGTCACCCTCAATAGCATCGATCTCCGCCAGAAGATCTGCGAAATCGTAGTCAAAGCCACTATCCTTGCCGTAGGAATTTACGTTCTGTCCAAGAAGAGTTATATCCTTATAGCCATCAGCCACAAGTCCTCTCACCTCGGCTACAACGTCCTCCTTGCGACGGCTGCGCTCTCTTCCTCTGACGTAAGGCACGATACAGTATGAGCAGAAATTATTGCAGCCATACATTACCGACACCCAAGCGCGATAGTTACTCTCACGGTATACGGGAAGCCCCTCTGCCACCAGATATTCGTCGGTGATAGAATCAAAGATACGACGGCTTCCGCCCATACGTTTCCAGATATACTCGGGAAGACGGTACATAAGCGAAGGACCAAGAAGAATATCCACGTAAGGATATCTCATTTTTATATCGTTTATTCTGTGCTCCTGGACCACCATGCAGCCGCAAACCACGATAATAAGGTCGGGATTTTTAGCCTTGATGTGCTTGTACTGACCAATAAGAGAAAGCGCTCTCTTCTCGGCGTGCTCACGGATGGCACAGGTGTTTACAATTATAAGAGAGGCATCGTCGGGAGTATCGGTCTTCTCATACCCCATCGACAGCGCCATGCCCATAAAACGCTCGCTGTCCGCTTCATTCTGTTGACATCCAAGAGTAAGAGCGAACGCTTTGGGACGAGCCCCTGGGCGAGAGTCATTCATACTCTTCACAAGGGACATATATTCTTTTTGTCTTGATATCTCCTCGGCGGATACCGCCTTGTTTTTTTGAATCATAGAACTTTTTTCAAGCCTTTCCTTTGCGCCAAGGTAGAGTTAGGCACAATAATACACATTATACAGAACATTATAATATATTTTATGATTTTTGTCAAGTTATGTGCCCCTTTTTTCTTAAAGGAAAATGGAGAAAAAGCTATAAAAATCAAAGTTAAAATATAAAATAATATTTTTCAAAAAAATTTCAAAAACCTATTGACAATATAAGAAAAGTGTGGTAAAATAACGAGGTCGTCAAGAAACGGCACAAAACAAATAGGTTTCTGGGTGTGGCGCAGCTGGTAGCGCGCTACCTTGGGGTGGTAGAGGCCGCAAGTTCAAGTCTTGTCACTCAGACCAAAATTAGCTCAATTTTCAGTAGAAATGCTGTGAAATTGAGCTTTTTTTTGTTC
>JAZQVZ010000025.1:0-5817 GCA_045632105.1 Eubacteriales bacterium
CTTATCGCTTGGTATATCCGTGAGCTTGCTAAGCATCCTATTGAGGTCAAGATGAACACCGAGATAACCGATATCTCCACTCTTGAGGCTGACGAGATAATCGTTGCTACCGGTTCTAAGGCAAGAAGAATTCCCGTAAAGGGCGCAGATACTGCTATTGAAGCGGTTGATTTCCTCCTTGGTAACGCTGAGGTTGGAGAGAACGTAGTTGTCGTAGGCGGCGGACTTACAGGCTGTGAGATCGCATACGAGCTCTATCTCCAGGGTAAGAAGCCTGCTATCATCGAGATGCAGAACGACCTTGTTACCACTCCCGGTATCTGCCTTGCAAATACCAGCTACCTCCGTGATTTCTTCAAGACCAACAAGGTTCCCGTTTACCTTGAGACAGGTCTTTGCGAGATAGTTGAGGGCGGAGTTATTGCAAGAGATAAGGAAGGCAAGGAATTCAAGATAGACGCTGACAGCGTTATTATGTCGGTTGGATACAATCCCGCTCCTATCGCTCCCAAGAAGAAGCACGTCCACGTTATCGGTGACGCCGATAAGGTAGGAAACCTCCGCACCGTAATCTGGGGCGCTTGGGACGTTGCAATGAAGCTTTAAGAAAGGAATTTAATGCTATGATCCTTACACAAGAACAGCAGGCTATACTTAACGGTGAAAAGGGCGAAGTCCTTGCAAAGGTTATGAAGACCCTTGTAATGTACGGTGATGCCTTTGGCGCTGAGCGCATGGTTCCCGTTACATCCGATTATAACCATCTGGTTACCTCCTTCGGTCTTAAGATGATGACCCCCGTTTTCGATCTTATGCAGCAGCTTATAGATGCAGGCGTGGTGTCCTCTCAGAAGTTCTCGGTTGACCCCAGACCTATTGATAAGAACGTTCCCGCAAACTTCTTGCAGAAGCTTATCTTCAATAAGTTTATGTATGCAACTCAGGATTTCTACGAGGGGCAGCTCAAGGAGCTCGGACTTATGAGCGACGATGCTTTCACCTGTACCTGTTATATGAACGAGGTGGGTAACAAGCCCAAGAAGGGCGACGTGCTTTCCTGGGCAGAGTCCTCTGCGGTAGTTTACGCAAACTCTGTTCTCGGAGCAAGATGCAACAGAAACTCGGGTATCATTGATATTATGGGCTCTATTGCAGGCTTTGTTCCCGAATTCGGTCTGCTTACCGACGAGGGTAGAAAGGCTACCTGGGTAGTTGAGATAAAGACCACCAAGAAGCCCGAGGCTCAGCTTCTGGGCTCGGCTATCGGTATGAAGGTTATGGAAGCGGTTCCTTACGTTAAGGGACTTGATAAGTGGATCGGCAACGAGCTTGACGATGCTGCTTGCAGCTATCTTAAGGACTTCGGCGCAGCTACCGCATCTAACGGTGCAGTAGGACTTTACCATATCGACGGTCTTACACCCGAGGCGAAGGAGCAGGGCGAGAGCTTGATAGCTGAGGGCGCACAGGTTTACGTTGTTGATGACGCTGAGCTTGAGAGAGTTTACAGAGAATATCCCGTTATCTGGAAGAACGCGGATGCAACTCCTAAGCTTTGCTTTATGGGTTGTCCTCACATGAGCCTTGAGCAGCTTAAGAGCTGGACCGACAAGGTAGAGAACGGACTTCGTGAGGCAGGAAATAAGAAGGTTCTTATTCCTACCGTATTTACCGCTTCTCCTGCGGTTCTCCGTGAGTTTGAAAAGACTCCTTATGCCGCAAGACTTAAGGCTACGGGTGTTATAACCTCGTATATCTGCCCTTTGATGTATATGAATAATCCTCTGTGTGCGAAGATGCCTGTTATCACCTCTTCCAATAAGCTTCGTACATATACCACATCCCGTTACTATACCGACGACGAGATACTTATGCAGATCACGAAAGGAGGAGCAAACTGATGAAGGAATTTAAGGGACGCGTTGTTGCCCCCGGTACTGTAAGCGCAGAGGCGCTTGTGTCTCACGGAGGTCTTAACACACTTGCTTCTTTCCAGAAGGCACTTCAGTTCGGCGATAAGAAGGCTACCTGCGGTGACCAGAATAACCCCGACCTTTACGGTAAGGAGATGCTCGGCAAGGCGCTCTGCCTGCCTATGACTATCGGCTCTACCACCGGAGGCTTGGTGCTTTACTGCGCTTGCGCCATGAAGCGTCAGCCCGCTTGTATGCTCTTCTCGGAGCATATCGACTCGCTTGCGGCGGCAGGTGCTATCCTTGCTGACGTTTGGATAGACGACGTTAGCATGCCTGTTGTTGACTGTCTCGGTCAGGAATTTCTTGATTACGTCAAGGACGGAATGAAGATCACCATTAAAGAGGACGGCGTTGTAGTCGTTGAATAAAGACAAAATAAAAAGGCTGTGAATTTTTCACAGCCTTTTTTGTTTTTACTTTACGTAATCAAATTCAAATCCGTAGATAGAAACGGTCATACCGTCGGTACAGCCTTTGGATTCAAGAAGCTCGAATACGCCGCTCTTCTTGAGAACTCTCTGGAAGAAGTTGAGCGACTCGTAATCCTCGAAGTTGACCTGTCCAACAAGGTTGTAGAGCCATTCGCCCTCTACGTAGAATACGTCGTTCTCGCGACGGATGGTAGTATCTCTCGATGCGCCTACGTACTCGTCCTCGGGCTCGTATTCTGCCTCGTAGACCAGCATAGGAGGAAGATCACGGAGCATTTCAGCGGCGCGCTGGATCATCTCGGGAAGACCCTTGCCCGTAGCGGCAGAAACGTACATAAGCTCCCAGCCGTTGTCCTTTACGAATTCCTCGAACTCTGCAATATCAACCACCTCAGGGTCAAGAATATCCGACTTGTTGGCGATTATTATCTGGGGGCGCTCTGCAAGCTCGGGGCTATAACGCTTAAGCTCATAATTGATATTTTTGATATCCTCGATGGGATCTCTGCATTCCATGCAGGATATATCCACAACGTGAAGCAGAAGTCTGCATCTGTCTATGTGGCGGAGGAATGCATGTCCAAGACCTGCGCCGTCTGCCGCACCCTCGATAAGTCCGGGAATATCAGCGGCTACAAATCCCTTTTCATCTCCTGTGGAAACTACGCCGAGATTAGGGGAGAGAGTAGTGAAGTGATAGTCTGCTATCTTGGGCTTTGCCGCGCTTATGCGGGCAAGAATAGAGGATTTACCAACGCTGGGATATCCGATAAGACCAACGTCTGCAAGCATCTTAAGCTCAAGAACGAGGTTTTTCTCCTCACCCTTCTTTCCGCTCTTTGCAAACATAGGTATCTGACGGGTAGCGGTAGCAAAGTGGCGGTTGCCCCAGCCTCCGCGCCCGCCTTTGCAGCAGATATAATCTGCGCCGTCGTTTTCGGTCATATCGTGGATTATCTTTCCGCTTTCCTCGTCGCGGATAAGAGTTCCGGGGGGAACGGTAATTACCATATCAGCGGCGGTTGCTCCGTGGAACTTTCCGCCTTTACCGTTGCCGCCGTTTTCTGC
This sequence comes from Eubacteriales bacterium, assembly GCA_045632105.1. Taxonomy (GTDB): domain Bacteria; phylum Bacillota; class Clostridia; order Oscillospirales; family CAG-272; genus HGM12713. The sequence continues at coordinate 3,476 of JAZQVZ010000025.1, forward strand.
AATAAACTTGTGCTTATAACGGAAGGCGAGAAGGGTATTACAGCCGGGATCTATGCGGAAAACTATATTTCCGCCGTGACCGCCGTCACCGCCGTCGGGGCCGCCGTGGGAAACGTATTTCTCACGTCTGAAGGACACCGCGCCGTTGCCGCCGTCGCCTGCCTTTACATAAATTCTGACGTTATCAACAAACATTTTTTACCTCAAATATCGAAGTGCTTTAAAATTTCCTTCCATTTTGTGAAATCGTGGTAGATAAGCTCGGCTGAAAGTCCGCTTGTAAAGGGAGAGGGAAGGTCGCTCTCGTATACGCAGACCACAGTGGCTCCTGCCGACTGCGCCGATATTATTCCGCTTGTTCCGTCCTCGAACACTATACATTCCGAGGGGTCAAGTCCTAATCTTTTTGCCGCTATCTGATATATATCAGGGGCGGGCTTTCCCAAAAACGAGCCGTCTGCATAGACGAGATTGTTTTCGTCAAACCATCTGCTAAGCCCCATATTTTCAATATAGAAGCTTACGTTATCAATGCCCGAGCCTGTCGCTAAGGCATAGGGTATATCGTTTTTCTTGAGATAATCAAGGAACTCCTCGACACCGTCTGTGTATTTCATAAGCTCGGGATTATCGAGGCAAAGCTGACGGTAGGTCGTTTCCTTTTCCTCGGCAAATCCTTCCCAGGCGGTATCGTTTTCGTCCTTGGCAAAGAAATCGGCATATATGCGGGGATTGCTTTTGCCAAATATATTTTTTATTATGTATTCAGCGGAGGGAATCTCCTTGCCGGCATTTTCAAAATAGCGTTGAAGCGCTTCTATATGCATACGGCTGTCGAAGAAGAGAGTTCCGTTAAAGTCGAAGATCAGTCCCTTGAAGACACTCATTTTGCATCGTCGCCCTTCATACGAATGATGAGCTTAATGGGCGTACCGTTAAATCCAAAGGTCTGTCTTAAGCAGTTTTCAAGATATCTCTGATAGGAGAAGTGGAAGAGCTCCGCATCGTTACAGAAAATAACGAAGGAGGGAGGAGCCACGGAAACCTGTGTCATATAGTATATCTTAAGTCTGCGTCCCTTATCGGAGGGAGGCTGAACCTTCATAGTAGCCTCGGAAAGAACGTCGTTGAGCATACCCGTGGAAATTCGGGTGTTTGCCTGATTGTGAACGTACTTGATGTGGTCGAAAAGGGTGTTTATACGCTGACCCGTAAGAGCCGAAACGTAAACGATGGGAGCATAGGGCATATATCCGAGAGCGGTGCGGATTCGCTCGTTGAAGCGATTCACCGTGGAGTTGTCCTTTTCAATGGAATCCCATTTGTTAACTACGATTATCGAAGCCTTGCCAGCCTCATGAGCGATACCCGCTATTTTTTCGTCCTGCTCGGTTATTCCCGTAGCCGCGTCGATCATTATAAGGCAGACGTCAGCCCTCTCTACCGCCATATGTGCGCGGAGAACGCTGTATTTTTCTATCTTATCGTTGATCTTGGATGCTCTGCGGATTCCTGCGGTGTCGATAAAGGTGAACTTCTGACCCTCTATCTCAACGTGGGTATCAACTGCATCACGGGTAGTACCCGCAATATTGGAAACTATAAGGCGCTCCTGACCTACTATTCTGTTGATTATAGAGGATTTACCTGCATTAGGCTTACCGATAACGGCAACCTTGATGCTATCGTCCTCCTCTTCTTCACCTGCGCCCTCGGGGAGCTTCTTGAGGACCTCGTCAAGCAGGTCACCTGTTCCGCTTCCGTGAACAGAGGAAACTGCGATAGGCTCTACCTCGAAGCCAAGCTCGTAGAACTCGTAGAATTCAAAGGGCAGGGCTCCTACGCTGTCGCATTTGTTTATGCAGGGAATGATAGGCTTTCCACTCTTCTGGAGCATTACCGCGATGTCGCGGTCGTCAGCCGTAAGTCCCGTGCGAACGTCACACATAAATACTATTACGTCTGCGCTCTCGATAGCAACCTCAGCCTGAAAGCGCATCTGCTTGAGTATGATGTCATCGGTCTTGGGCTCGATTCCTCCCGTGTCGATAACTACCAGCTTCTTACCGCACCATTCGGTCTCACCGTAGATACGGTCGCGGGTAACTCCGGGGGTGTCCTCAACTATCGAACGGCGTTCGCCGATAAGCTTATTAAAAAGTGTGCTTTTGCCGATGTTAGGTCTGCCGACTATTGCAATTATTGGCTTTCCCATTATAAATACCTTCTTTCTTGATCGTTATTTAAGTCCGAGGACGTTGGATATAAAGCATCCTGCCTCGCTGTCGGTGGGGGTCACCTTGACACCCAGTATTTCGGAGAGCTGATCGGGGGACATATCG
>JAZQVZ010000026.1:0-14931 GCA_045632105.1 Eubacteriales bacterium
GCCGACGCTTATGCGTCGGCGAAAATTTTCTAAAAATTTGCTCGAAAAAAAGTATATTGCGAAATTTTTGAGTATATTATATTTGAATTGATTTTTTTAAATCGAAAAAGGAGGAGAGATACGTGGAATACAGGAACGTAGTCGACTGCTGTCTTGAAAACGAGAGGCTCAATCTGTCTAAATACGCCTTTCTTACGTCTAACACACGTGGCAGAGAAAAGCCCTATACTGCAAGCGACGTCAGAACCGAATTTCAGCGCGACCGTGATAAAATAATACACTCCCAGTCGTTTCGTCGTCTAATGTATAAGACACAGGTGTTTCTTGCTCCTACGGGCGACCATTACAGAACGAGAATGACACACACTCTTGAGGTTACCCAGATAGCCCGCATTATCGCTCGCGCTCTCCGTCTTAACGAGGACCTTACCGAGGCGGCGGCGCTTGGTCACGATCTTGGTCATACTCCCTTTGGACACGCGGGTGAGAACGCTATGCAGAAATGCTTCGACCCCGACTTCACTCATTACAAGCAGAGCCTTCGCGTGGTTGAGGAGCTTGAGAATGAGGGCGAGGGACTTAATCTTACCTGGGAGGTCCGCGACGGTATAGTTAACCATACGGGCTCTAATATGGCAGAGACTCTTGAAGGACGTATAGTTAAATACGCCGATAGAATAGCCTACATAAATCACGACATCGACGATGCCTGCAGAGCGGGTATTTTGTCGGTTGAGGATATTCCCGCAGAGCTTCGTGGGGTGCTTGGTGAGACCCATTCCGAGAGAATAAACACTATGGTAATGTCTATAATAAGGGCGAGCAACGACGCTCCCTTTATCGCTATGGACGATGATATACAGAAGGCGACAGACGAGCTGCGCTCCTTCCTGTTTGAGCGAGTATATCGCAACCCCGTAGCAAAGGGCGAGGAAAGCAAGGCTCAGGATATGCTGATGTATCTCTTTGAGTATTACGTCAAGAATCCCGACAAACTTCCCGCATTGTATCAAAAGCGACGTGATATCGACAGCGTAGAGCGTTGTGCCTGTGACTTTATATCGGGAATGACCGATAGATATGCTATCGAGGTCTATACAGATCTGTGTGTTCCCAAGGTATGGAGGGGCAGACAATGATATCAAGAGCAATTATAGACGAGATAATCTTTCGTAACGATATCGAGCAGGTCATAGGCTCCTACGTCAGTCTTAAACGCGCAGGCTCGAATCTTAACGGACTTTGTCCGTTCCATAATGAGAAGACTCCGTCATTTACCGTTTTTCCCGGAACCAAGAGCTTTTATTGCTTCGGTTGCGGAGCGGGCGGCGACGTTATAACCTTCATTATGAGGACAGAAAATCTCAATTATCGCGAGGCGTTGGAGCTTCTGGCGTCAAGAGCGGGTATAACTATACCCGACGAGGGATCGGATCACAATGAGAAGATGATCCCGAGAAAGCGTATGTACGAGATGAATATGGAGGCGGCGAAATTTTTCAGAAGCTGTCTTTTTGATGAAAAATACGGTAAAGAGGCTTTGGACTATCTTCACCGTGACAGAGGATTGAGTATTGCTACAATCAAGCATTTTGGACTTGGATTTTCCCCAAATAACGCTTGGATGCTTACCAATCATATGAAATCTCTGGGCTTTACCGACGAGGAGCTGGTTACGGGCTTCCTTTGCGGAAAGAGCAAGAACAGTGGAAACACCTACGATTACTTCAGAAACCGAGTAATTTTTCCCATTATAGACACCTCGGGCAACGTGGTAGCGTTTGGCGGAAGAGTTATGGACGACAGTAAGCCTAAGTACCTCAACACCTCGGATACACCTGCCTTCAAGAAGAGCAGACACCTATTTGCACTTAACTTTGCGAAGAAGCACTGCGAGGAGCAGATGATGCTCTGCGAGGGATATATGGACGTTATAGCGATGCACGCGGCAGGCTTTGAGAATGCCGTAGCGACGCTTGGAACGGCTATCACCTCGGAGCAGGCGAGAATATTTGCAAAGCACACAAAGAAGGTTATCATCTGCTACGACGCCGACAACGCGGGACAGACCGCCGCTTCAAAGGCGATGCGACTTCTCGGCGAGGTGGGAGTAGAGGTCAGGGTGCTGAAGATTCCCGGAGCAAAGGACCCCGATGAATATATAAAGAAATTCGGCGTGGACAGCTTCAAGAAGGTTCTTGGAGAGAGCAAGACGGGATTTGACCACAATCTTGACAAAATAATATCCGCATATAACATAGAGCTTCCCGAGGAGAAGATAAAGGCCTCTGCAAAGGTCACCGAGCTTATTTCGGCGACGTATAGCCGTGTAGAGCAGGATATTTATATTCACAAGGCGGCAGACCGACTTGGTATCAGTATCGAGGCTCTTCGTAGCGACGTTGAGCGGCTCAGTAAAAAGCTTGCCTATGAAAGACGTCAAAAGCAATCCACCGAGGCGCAGATGACGGCAAAAAATATAGGTGACAGGATAAATATAGACGCAGCAAAGCATATCAAGGCAAACGCCTGCGAGGAGGTATTGCTGGGTCTTATGCTGATATTCGACGATTTCAGGCAGGATGCGGCAAGCGGACGTGCTGGAGTCAGAGCGGACGACTTCGTTACGGGCTTTGGAAGAAGAGTCTTTGAGGCTCTTTGCGAGCTTGAAAACAGCGAGGCGGGCTACTCTAAGGCGATGCTTGGTCAGCGCTTTAATATCGACGAGATAGGCCGTATTGAGAAGATCGAGGTCGATAGAATGTTCTTGAACAAAAATGACCGAGAGGTCTTTGAAAATTGTATTGCTGCGCTCAAGGCTGAAAAGCAAAAGATCGAGCAGAACAAGGACGACCCATTTGCCGATCTTAAGGCTAAGCAGGCAGCCCTGCGAAATAAGAAAAACAAAGAAAATTAAAATACATAATTCGGAAGGAACAAAAAATGGCAACTAACGAAACTAAGATACCCAATGATAAGCCCGAGGTAGACCTCGACGAGATAATTGAAAAGGGAAAGCAGGGTAAGCTTTCCGACCACGATCTTGATAAGGTCGTAGAGGAGATGGATCTTGACACCTTCTATGACACCATGGAGGACAATGGAATCGAGCTTTCGGGCGATATTTCCAGCACCGAGATGAGCGAGATCGAGTCCGAGGTAGAGGCGTTCAGCAACAGCGACAATATGGAAAGAATATTGGAGCAGGAGGGTCTTGCAGTAGACGACCCCGTTCGTATGTACCTAAAGGAGATCGGTCGCGTTCCGCTTCTTACCGCTGACCGTGAGCGCGAGCTTGCAGAGATCATGACCAACGAGAATGCTCCTCAGAGCAAGAAGGATGCGGCAAAGAACGAGCTTGTTGAGTCCAACCTTCGACTTGTAGTAAGTATCGCAAAGAGATACGTTGGTAAGGGAATGTTCTTTCTTGACCTTATTCAGGAGGGTAACCTTGGACTTATGAAGGCTGTAGATAAGTTTGACTACAGCAAGGGATATAAGTTCTCTACCTATGCTACCTGGTGGATCCGTCAGGCTATTACCAGAGCTATCGCTGATCAGGCAAGAACTATAAGAATCCCCGTTCACATGGTTGAAACCATTCACAAGGTGTCCAGATACTCCCGTCAGATGCTTCAGGAGCTTGGACGTGAGGCTACTGCAGACGAGATCGGTGAAAAGATGGGAATGAGCGCAGAGAAGGTGCGTGAGATCATGAAGATCGCGCAGGACCCCGTTTCTCTCGAAACTCCTATTGGTGAGGAGGAGGACAGCCACCTTGGTGGCTTTATTCCCGACGAGGATACTCCCGCTCCCTCCGATGCGGCTGCATCTACCATTCTTCGTGAGGTTATCGAGAGAGAGCTTCACACCCTTACTCCCAGAGAAGAGCACGTTATCAAGCTTCGTTTCGGTCTTTACGACGGCCGTACCAGAACTCTTGAGGAGGTAGGTAAGGAGTTTGATATTACCCGTGAGCGTATTCGTCAGATCGAGGCAAAGGCGCTCCGAAAGCTTCGACACCCCAGCAGAGCAAGACATTTGCGCGGATTTTTGGATTGACAAAAATCCCCTTGACTTTTGGAAGCTTTTGGTGTAAAATATTAAGAGAAATATCTTCGGTCGAGAACCGAATCTTTGATAGGAGGATTTTAATGAAAAAAAGACTGATAAGCCTTCTTTTGATGACCGTTATGCTGCTTCTTTGCTTTGTCGGCTGTGCTGAAAAGACCGGTGATGAGATAAAGTCGCAGATCGGTGAAAAGGCATCTGCTGATGCCGTTACCATATCCATGTATCTTATGTCGGAGGAGCCTGTAAGCGAAAGACAGGAGGCTCTGATGGAGGAAAAGGTAAACGAATTTACAAAGAACTATACGATTCGCGTGGATCTTGTATATTGCACTCCCGATAAGTATTACGATCTGCTTGAGAAGAATCTTAAGAAGATGGACGAATTCTACTCTACCGGTGCAGTAGGTAAGGTTGAGAGCGATCCCGTGTACGTTGATGAGAACGGACTTCCTACTATATACTATCCTCCCATTGAGGAGTTTGACGTAGATATCTTCTACTTTGGTGGATACGATAAGTACGTTCAGTATAAGGATGCAGGATATCTCAACGTAATAGACGAGCAGGAGGGCTCCTCTAAGGCGCTTCTTTCTGCTATTAACAGAACGCTCAAGGAGCAGTTCTACGCTGTTAACGGCGTGTTTGATGCAGTTCCCACTAACCGTCAGCTTGGCGAGTACACATTCCTTCTCCTCAATAAGGATGTGCTTGACGTTACAAACTATTCTAAGAACGATATAACCTCTTTGATCTGCAACGACTGTCAGGATCTCCTCCAGATAGTCAGCACCGACAAGGAGCTTGCGGGATACATTCCGCTTTACTCCAGCGAGGGTGAGTTAAATACCGTTGGAGTTAAGTACTTCGGCGCAGATGCTACGGGCAATCTCACGGGCGGATTCTCGCTGCTTGGTGGAACAACCAACAGCGCGTGGGTGAACGGTACCGTTGGCGCATATCCCGAAATGAGCTCTGTGCTCGCTTCAAAGGATAACGGCAATCTTACTGTTCAGGAACAGATAAACATACTTAAAAATTACAGCTTCAATGGCTACTATGGCACCAAGCAGGATGCCGGCAAGCCCTTCGCAGTAGGATACGTAAAGGGAGGACTTGAGATAGTTGAGCAGTACGGTGACGAGTATGAGATAGTTGTTGCTGAGGCTCCTACTCTTAACAACGAGGATCTCTACGAGAGCCTGTTTGCTATCTCCAAGTATACTAACAGTCTTTCTGCAAGTACAGAGGTGCTTACGCTCCTTAACAACAACGAGGACTTCCGCAATCTTATTCTTTACGGAGTAGAGGGCGAGAATTACGTTTGGACAGATTCTGACGTTATCGGTAAGGACGGCACTCCCTATCAGGTAATTTCCAGACAGATGAAGGATCCCGAGAAGATATACGTTATGTCCGCTCTTAAGACAGGTAACGTTGGGTTGATCTATCCTGAAGCGGGACAGGATCCTTTGTTTGCAGATAAGCTTAAGGATCAGAACGAGGATCTTGTTTACGATTACGTGCTTGGATTCTCCTTTGCTGAAGGTCTTAAGACGGGAGCTATTGACCAGGAGTCCTTTGATGCTCTTATGAATCTCTGCAAGAGCTCCGACGCTATATATGCAAAGATAGTTGCAGCAAAGAATCAGGCAGAGCTTGATGCGGCTTGGGCAGAGCTTGCAGCACTTACCGAGAGTGCGGATTACCAGACTGTTACCGCTCTTGGTGAGGGTGTAACTTCTCCTTTAGCTTACTATATGTCCTGGCTCACCGAGAAGGGACTTATAGCTGCTGCGCAATAAGTAAAAATAAAAAATGGGCGGAGCACCGCCCATTTTTCTTTGAGGTTTTTATGTACGATTATTGTATTTGGGATTTCAACGGTACCATTCTTGACGACGTTGAGCTCGGTATGAATTCTGTGAATGTTCTTCTTCGCGAGAGGGGGCTGCCCTGCATACCGAATAGGGAAGAATACAGAAAGAAATTTGATTTTCCTATAATAGATTACTACCGCTCACTTGGATTTGATTTTGAGAGCGACCCTTATGAAGAGCTTGCAGAGCTTTGGATAGCCCTTTATATGCGCGATCTCGACAGAGCAAAAATGTTTGATGGTGTCGTAGGCGCCCTTGATATGTTCGACAGAATGGGTCTTAAGCAGAGCGTACTGTCGGCGTCCGAGAGAAAAATGCTGGTTGGACAAATAAAGGGGCTTGGAATATACGATCGCTTCGAGGAGATACTCGGAATCGATAATATCTACGGTGACTCAAAGCTTGCCTTGGCAAAGGACTGGAGATCCCGTCATCCCGAGGAGCGAGTAATGTTTATCGGCGACACTGTTCACGATTGTCATACGGCAGAGCTTCTGGGAGCCGATTGCTTTATAGTCTGCGCGGGGCATCAGTGTAAGGAGCGCTTTGCAGGTAAGAACGTGAAGCTCTTTTCCTCTCTCAAGGAGCTGACCGAGTTTATTGCAAAAGAGGGCTGATCAGCGCTTCATTTTTCGTCTTACTCGGTTAAGGTGACGCTCAAAGCTTCCACTTGAGATAAACTCAGCCAGAACGTATTGGTCGAGCACGGGAACAGAGCAGGAGAACATACCAAGTCGTTTGTTATATTCGGGCATCAGCTCCTCGGGGAGTATCATATATCCCATTCGCATAGAGGGGGAGAGGCTTTTTGAAAAGGTGTTTATATATATGACAGAGCGTCCGTTGTCAAGCGAATAGAGTGATTCTACGGGGTGACCGGGAATGAAGAATTCGCTATCGAAGTCGTCCTCGATTATGTAGCTTTCCTTTTTGTGAGCCCATTTGAGATATTCGTATCTCTTGGAGATCGACGTAGTCACTCCCGAGGGGTAGCTGTGAAAGGGCGTGACGTGGAGAACGTCAAAGCTTTGCTCGAAGAGAGCAGAGCTTTCTATTCCCTCGTCGCCGAACTTCAGGGGGCAGACCGATGCGCCCACCCCTAAATAAACGGCGGGGATCTGGGAATAGCAGGGGTCCTCTATGCCGTATATCTTATCTCTGCCAAGTATCTTTACGGCAATCTCGTAAAGCTGCTCGGAGCCCGAGCCTATGATTATGCGGTGAGGGTCGGCGGTCATTCCGCGGTATCGGTAAAGATAATCGGAAATAGCGTTGCGAAGAACTGCGCAGCCCTTGCTGGGGGACTTGACAAAAAGCTTCTCGCCGCGCTCACTTATAACTCTGCGCAACGTCTTAAACCAAACTGAATATTCAAAGTCACGCTCTTGAGGAAGGGCGTGTTCTTCTTTTATATGGGGCAGGGGAGCCGAGTGCTGTGAGGGTGCGATTTTCTGAGGAACGTCGGACAGCGACACAAAATATCCGCTACGCTCTCGGGTAGAGATATATCCCTCTTCCTCGAGCATTGAGTAGGCGCGCTCTACGGTGATGGTGCTGAATCCGCACTTGTCCGCCATAACGCGCTTGGAGGGGAGCTTCTCGCCTACCGAGTAGTCGCCCGACAGGATCTTATTCTTTATTTGAAGATATAATAAATAATATTTTTTGTCTTTCATCTGGTATTATAAAATTCTCCGATTTTGATTATTTACATATTGCCACACATAGATTATAATATAAAAAAATCAAAAAGTAAAGAGGTATTTTTTATGTCATATAAAAAGATTCTCACAATTCAGGATATCTCCTGTGTTGGTCAGTGCTCACTGACCGTAGCTCTTCCCATAATCTCGGCTTGCGGAATTGAAACCTGTGTGCTTCCCTCGGCAGTGCTTTCTACTCATACTGCCGGATTTAGCGGCTATACCTTCCGCGATCTTACCGAGGATATGCCTGCTATCAAGAACCACTGGGTCAAGGAGGGAATATCCTTCGACGCTATCTACACAGGCTATCTTGGAAGCACCAAGCAGATAGATTACGTCAGCGATATATTCGCAAGCACCGCTAAGGAGGGCTGCCTTAAGATAGTTGACCCTGCTATGGCGGACAACGGTAAGCTTTATCCCGGATTTGACGCTGAGTTCGTTGAGGCGATGAAGGTTCTTTGCGCTAAGGCTGACTACGTTGTTCCCAATATCACCGAGGCTTGCTTCCTGACAGGATGCGAGTACAAGACCGAGTATGACAGAGCATATATCGACGAGATACTCGAAAAGCTTGTGGCTATGGGCTGCAAGAACGTTATCTTCACGGGTATATCCTATGCAGAGGGAAAGACCGGCGTAGTTGTATTCGAGAACGGTGAGTATTCCTACTACGAGCACGAGAAGCTTGCAAACGGCTGTCACGGAACAGGTGACGTATATGCGTCTGCATTCGTCGGTGCTCTTGTAAGAGGTAAGAGCGCATACGAAGCCGCAAAGGTAGCTGCTGAGTACACTCTTGAGTGCATCAAGGCAACTGCAAAGCTTGATAACCACTGGTACGGCGCGGCATTCGAGCCCGCTCTGCCTAAGCTTATTGAGCTTCTTAAGTAATAAAAAAAGAATTACGGCTTTCGCCGTAATTCTTTTTTTATTTTCCTTCAATAAGATCTGTCATATTGTAAAGGCCGATAGATTTTTTTGCAATATACGCTGCTGCGCGGAGGGCGCCTGTTGCGAATATCTCGCGGGATGCCGCCGAGTGGGATAGGGTTATTACCTCGTTGGAGCCTGCGAAGATCACCTCGTGCTCACCGACGATGGTTCCGCCTCTTACGGCGTGTATGCCTATCTCCTTGCTCTCACGAGCGTGTCTTGTGGAGTGGCGGTCATATACGTACTCACTTTCCTCTCGCTCATCTGCGATAGAATTTGCTATCATAAGAGCGGTTCCACTGGGAGCGTCAAGCTTTTTGTTGTGATGCTTTTCGATTATTTCGATATCAAAATCAATTCCAAGTGTTCTTGCCGCCTGCTTTGCGAGATTTATAATAAGATTTATTCCTATGGAGAAGTTACCCGAGAAGAATATTGCTATCTCCTTCGACGCCTCCTTCATGAGCTCAAGCTCGCTCTCGGTGTGCCCCGTGGTTGCTATGACCAAAGGGGTGCGTGTTTTTTTAGCGTACTCTACAAGAGAGGGGAGGGACGAATGGTGGGAGAAGTCCACGATGGCGTCTGCCTTTCCGGGAAAGTCGAAGATGCTTTCGTAAATGGGGAAGCTACAAGCCGCAGCCAAGGAGGACGCGTTTATGTCTACTCCTGCGACTATGTCGTATTCACCTGTCGCCGCAGCCGTGATAGCCTTTCCCATTCTGCCGCCGCAGCCGCAAAGAATTATGTTTGTCATAAAATATCCTTTCGTTTCAACGTGCGCTTTATTAAAGCAGACCGTGCTTCTTGAGAGCCGCTACCAATCTTGACTTGGTGTGATCCTCCATCTCGCAAAGGGGAAGGCGCATCTCGATATCGCAAAGTCCCATTTCTGCCATAGCAGTCTTTACGGGGACGGGGTTGACCTCGCAGAAGAGGGCGTTGATAAGGTCGAGAAGCTGAAGCTGACTCTTTGCTGCGTCGGTATAGTTGTTCTCAAGGCAATATTTTACCATCTGGTGAGTTTCGCGGGGCATTACGTTGGAAAGCACCGATATAACACCCTTGCCGCCCAAGGACATAATAGGAACGATCTGGTCGTCGTTGCCCGAATATACGTCAAGGCTGTCGCCACACTCGGCAATAAGCTCGGCGATGGCGCTCATATTACCCGACGCCTCCTTGACAGCAACGATTCTTTCGTGCTTTGCAAGCTCCTTGTAAACAGGGAGAGTAATGTTACATCCCGTACGGGAGGGTACGTTGTAAAGAATGATGGGCTTGTTGGTGTTTTCAGCCGTTTCGATAAAGTTCTTTATAAGTCCCTTGGGTGTAGCCTTATTGTAGTAGGGGGTAACCAAGAGAAGAGCGTCGGCTCCGATCTCACAAGCGTACTTAGAAAGCTCGATTCCGTATGCGGTATCGTTAGATCCTGTTCCTGCGATAACGGGAACTCTGCCTGCTACCGTATCCACAACGAACTTCATGCAGTCCATGTGCTCCTCGTGGGTAAGGGTAGCCGCCTCACCTGTGGTACCTGCCACTACGATAGCGTCTATGCTGTTTGCAATCTGGTCTTCAATTATTTTCTTGAAGCTTTCGCGGTCGATAACACCGTTTTTGAAGGGGGTGATAACTGCGGTAGCCGCTCCTGTGAATATTGTGGGTTTAAGCTTGCTCATAAGTAGCCGTTCCTTTCAGAAATTAGTAGCGTTTTTTTGAAAGAATTCATATAAAAACAAAAAAACCGGTTGAAAACCAGCTGAAATTGTACTATAATATAGGAGGAGCATTCTCCGAGTTACAGTTGACAATTAACAGATAGCTCTCCATCAAAAATATTGATGACAGTCTGTCGGTTATGCGCCGACAAGACCAGGAAAAGCGCTGCCGCGGCGCTTGACCTTCGGCGTTCGGCCCTTGCCTTAGTATCTCTGCGGTCACGGCGACCATCGATGCTTGGCAGTTGCAAAACGCTCCTCTATCGTAATTATATGTATCTATTCGTTATGATAGCATATCTTTTTTACAATGTCAATACCTTTGATAATTTTTTTGACTAAATCTGACTGAAGCAGGGTGTTATTTATGGCAATTATAAACGAAAAAAAACCTACCGATCTTAAGACCTCGGACTTTTATTATCATCTTCCCGAGGAGCAGATAGCGCAGCATCCCATGGAGGCTCGCGACCACTCCAGACTTATGGTCATCGACCGTGAGAGCGGCGAGATATCCCATAAGCATTTTTATGATATTATCGACTACCTCAACGAGGGCGACGTGCTTGTAATAAACGATTCCAAGGTAATCCCTGCCCGACTTTACGGTCACGCCGAGGGCAGAGAGGAGGCATCCCTTGAGCTTCTTCTCCTTCGTCAGCACGACCTTGACACATGGGAATGCCTTGTAAGACCCGGTAAGAGAGCCAAGATAGGCTCACGCGCCGTATTTGGCGGCGGAATACTTCTCTCCGAGGTGATGGATATCGTGGAGGAGGGCAACCGAATCATCAAATTTGAGTACGATAAGACCAAGTATTCAAGCATCTACGAGATATTGCAGGTGGTAGGCATGATGCCTCTGCCTCCCTACATAACCGAGCGCCTTGAGGATAAGGACAGATACCAGACGGTCTATGCCCGTGAGGAGGGATCTGCGGCGGCCCCCACGGCAGGACTTCACTTTACTCCCGAGCTTCTTGAGCGCATAAGAGCAAAGGGCGTTAAGATCGCTCCCGTAATGCTTCACGTAGGTCTTGGAACCTTCCGTCCCGTTAAGGCTGAGCGTGTGGACGAGCATATAATGCACACCGAGTATTTCTCGGTATCCAAGGAGAGCGCTGACATCATAAATGATGCAAAGGCGGCAGGTGGCAGACTGATATGCGTTGGAACCACCTCATGCAGAACCATAGAGAGCGTTGCCGAGGAGAACGGACACATTCCCGCTATGTCAGGAGATACGGGAATATTTATTTACCCCGGTTATAAGTTCAAGGCAGTTGATGCTCTTATCACCAATTTCCATCTGCCCGAGAGCACACTTCTTATGCTTGTTTCGGCGTTCTACGATAAGGAAAAGATGATGAGCGCGTATAACGCGGCTGTCAGTGAGAAGTACAGATTTTTCTCGTTTGGCGACGCCATGGTCATCCTTTGATAGACAGAGGTAAACGTGAGTAACGGAAAGACAAAAATTATAGCCGTTGTTGGTCCTACTGCGGGCGGAAAGAGTGCTTTGGCGCTTGAGCTTGCAAAAAGACACGGCGGAGAGATAATTTCCTGCGATTCAATGCAGATATACAAAAGAATGGATATCGGTACGGCGAAGCCAACACACGAGGAGCTTGCTACGGCAAGACACCACCTGATAGACGTGGTGGAGCCGAGTGAACCATTCTCCTGTGAGGATTACGTTTCTCTTGCATCTAAGGCTATTGCCGATTGCGCGTCGAGAGGCGTGTTGCCCATAGTATGCGGAGGCACGGGGCTTTATCTTGATGCTTTGCTTAGAGGAGGAAATTCTGCTCCTGTAAGTGATACTACTGATATTCGCGCAGAGCTTACTCAAAGAGTTGAGCGAGAGGGCATAGAGCCGCTTTTTGCAGAGCTTCAGAGGGTAGACCCCGAGAGTGCAGAGGCGATACACCCTAACAATGTAAAGCGCGTGATAAGAGCTATGGAGATATATCTTTCCTGCGGAATACCGAAATCCCAGCTTGACAGACAGTCTAAAGAGCTTGAGAGCCCCTATGACGCCAAGGTCTGCGGACTTTTCTACTGCGACCGCTCGGTGCTGTATTCGAGAATTGAGAAGCGCGTGGACATAATGATAGCCGATGGGCTTATCGAGGAAACGAAGCGACTTGCCGACGAGGGTGTGTTTGAGATAAACCGAACCGCTGCTCAGGCAATAGGATACAAGGAGATCCTGCCCTTTATCAAGGGTGCGGAGAGTCTTGAGGTAGCTGTGGACAGGCTTAAGACCGCCACGAGAAGATACGCCAAGAGGCAGATGACCTGGTTTTCTGCCAAGGATTACGTATCTCCCTTATATGCCGACCAAAAAACTTTTGACGAGATTGTAAATAATGCAGAGCAGCTCTTTTCTCTGGGCTGATATTATGGTAAAATAATAAGAGGAATTAACGCTTACGGAGGTGCCTATGGCTAAAAAGAAGAACAACGCATTTTTGCCAAGGCTGGCTATGGGCGTTATATTCGTCATTGCGGTGATATATTCGGTGTATCACCTCATAAGTTTGTTTAACGGCGACGATATAAAGACTATCGTGTCTGGCGAGACAACACACAAGGTCACTGTGGGCGGCGTAGGATACGTTTTTCGCGACGAAGCGCTTTTGGAGGCCGAATATACGGGTGTGGTGGATTACGCTGTCAGCGACGGCGAAAAAATAGCCGTAGAGCAGCAGATAGCCGACGTGTACCAGAACGGCGGAAGCTTTTCGCGTCGACTTATCCGTGTTATCGACGACCAGATAGCTCTGCTTGAGAAAAGCAGTGCAGGCTCGGAGCCCGTTGATCTTGCAACTCTTCGCGGTGAGGCTAACGACATATACTACAAGCTGGTATCTCTTTTGGCATCGGGTGAGGTCGGTGAGCTTGATACACAGACAGAAAAAATGATGATAACCCTCAATAAGATAAGCGATCTTACAAGCGACGGCGGCTTTGCAACAGACAAGATAGCGGAGCTGAGGGCGCTAAGAGAGTCGCTTTTGGAGGGAGAATACGAAACGGTATATGCGCTTAGCAGTGGATATTTTTACCGTACACCCGACGGATATGAGGACAGATTTACTCTTTCGGCGGCAAACGGACTTACCGCCGAAAGCTTTGCCACTCTTGAGGGTGCGGTGGCGGACAATTCCGCTTCGGTTTCCGATAACGTATTTGGAAAGCTTGCTTCCACGAGTTTCTGGAAGATAGCTGTTCCGCTGACGGTAAAGGATGCTGAGGGCTTGTCGGCAGAAGAGTCTTACGTGCTTACGTTCCCCGAAAACAACCAGACCGAGCTTACTATGACGCTTGAAAGCATGATCGCTGACGGCGATCGTGTGATCTGCGTATTTTATTGCAACAGAACTCCCGATAATTTCAGCTTTGAGCGTTGCCAGAGCGTTAAGATAGAGGTGTCGTCGGCGAGCGGAATATACGTTCCCAGATCGGCGCTGACTCGACTTAACGGCGTTCGCGGCGTGTATGTGCTTCGCGGAAGCGTAGTGCATTTCAGAAGCGTGCAGATAGTATATGAGGGCGAGGATTATTGCTTGGTATCGGAAAGCTTTGAGGGAGAGGGCGGATATTACGCGCTTGATACCAACGAGCTTATCATAACCGAGGGTAAAAATCTTTTTGACGGAAGGATACTTAACTAATGAGCTTTGAATATATAGAGCGAAACGTCAGCGAGATTCGTGAGCGTATCGCAGACGCCAGCAGGGCGGCGGGCAGAGAAGAGCCTGTGATGCTTCTGGCGGCGGTAAAGTATGCCGAACCCGAGGAGATAGAGTTCGTTTATAGCATGGGAATTCGTCAGGTAGGCGAGAACAGAGTTCAGCAGATGCTCGAGCATATTGAGGCTATCAATTGCCCCGATATGGAATTTCATTTCATAGGTACACTGCAGACCAACAAGGTGAAATATATCATCGACAAGGTCAAAATGATACATTCTCTTGATTCACTGAAGCTTGCCCGTGAGATCGACAAGCAGGCAAAAAAGCACGGCATCGTAATGGACGTTTTGGTGGAGATAAACAGCGGCGAAGAGGAGAACAAAGGCGGAGTGATGCCCTCTGAGGTAGAGGAGTTTTGTCTGGCTCTTAGCGAGTTTGAACACATAAATCTGCGCGGATTTATGACAATGGCGCCGAAATGTGTCAAAAAAGAGGATTATTTAAAATATTTTGAACAAACTTACGCTCAAGTCCTTGACATTTGGACAAAAAAATTGCATAATATAGGTAGGCCTATTATTTCTATGGGAATGAGTGAAAGCTTCGAGGAAGCTATAAGATGTGGCTCGGACATAGTCAGGGTAGGACGAAGCCTTTTTACTAAGTAAAAAAATAATAAATATATATTTTTTGGAGGATCAGATGTTTAATTTTACAAGAAAGCCTAAGTATTCTTTTGAAGAGGAGATGGACGATTTCGGCGGTTACAACGATATCGAGGAAACCGAAGACATGGACGAGGTTGAGATGGCAGAGGTTGCCGCTGAGCCCGTTGCAGCTCCTGCTTTCAACGCAGCTCCCGTTGCTCTTAAGATCATTACTCCCAAGGCTTACGAGGATGCTCGTGAGATCACCGAGT
>JAZQVZ010000027.1:0-11558 GCA_045632105.1 Eubacteriales bacterium
CGTCCTGTCTGCCCTCGATAGCGCGTCCGAGAGTGACCTCATCTGCATATTCGAGCTCCGAGCCTACGGGGATTCCGTACGCAAGGCGGGTGACCTTTATTCCAAGGGGCTTTAAGTATTTTGAAATGTACATTGCCGTAACCTCTCCGTCAGGGGTGGGATTGGTAGCAACGATTACTTCCTCTGCTCCGTCCTTGTTTATTCTGGCGAGCAGCTCGGCAAAACGAATCTTATCGGGGGTAATGCTGTTGATGGGAGAAATAACTCCGCCCAAAACGTGATATACACCCTTGTACTCTCTTACCTTTTCGATGGACATTACCGATTTAACGTCCTCGACTACACAAATAACACTACGGTCGCGACTCTCATCTTCACAAACGCTACAAAGCTCTTTGTCGGTGAGATTTCCGCAGATAGGACACTCATGTATTCTCTGCTTTGCTTCAATGATGGCATTAGCGAATTCCTCAGCCTCGTTTGCATCAAGCTCAAGCACCGAAAAAGCCATTCTGAAGGCGGTTTTTTTACCTACTCCCTGCAATCTTCCAAATTGTTCGGCAAGATGCTGGAGCGCCTCTATGTATTCGGTCATATCAGAACAGTCCGGGCATTCCCATGCCCATGCTTCCTGTTATCTTTGCCATCTCAGAGCTATTGGTATCCTCAACTCTCTTGATAGCCTCGTTCACAGCTGCAACGAGTATGTCGGAAAGAGTTTCAATATCATCAGGATCAACGATCTCGGGCTTTATGTCGATAGAAAGGATTTCCTTTTTACCGTTTATTTTAACGCCTACTACTCCGCCACCTGCGGAAATATCATATTCTCTGCTATCAAGATCTTCCTGAAGCGCAGCCATATCCTCCTGCATCTTCTGCGCCTGCTTAAGCATTGCGCTCATATTCTGAGGACCACCGCCCATTCCTCTCGGTATATTTGCTCTCATTATAAATTCTCCTTTGTTTTAGTCTATATTAAATTCATCAAGATCGGATATAGTATCCTCGTCGCCAACAAAAACGCCGAAGCTTATATCAGTATCTAAGATATTTCTCTGCAAAACAAGGCACATTGCCGCGCGCAGTGCGTCCTTGACGTTAGGCTTTTCCACCATTGATTTTGCAAACTCATTTGGGAATCTTATATATATCTTGCCGTCAGCGTCAGTAAAGGCCTTTGCGGTTTTCAAAAATCCAAGAACCGATCCCTCATTGGTGGCGGCCTTTTCAACTATCTCGTTCCAGCCGCGAAGAACCTTGAGCTGAGTATCCACCTTGGCACTATTTACAGGCTCTGTTTTCTTTTCTTGAGATTGTTTATGGCTTGGAGCTTGTTTCGTGGGCTCGATCGGTGCCTTTGGAGCGCTGAAATTCCCTGTCATTACTATGTTTTCGAGCTTGGAAATTCTCGCAAGAAGGCTATCCATAGAGGCCTCCAAAGAAGTATCACACATCTTTACTAACGCCATCTCGGCAACCGTTCTCTTTGCAAAGCCTGCCTTCTGCATAGCGTACAGTGTTTCATCAAGCACTCTGCAGTGATAAAGCAGAGTTTCCTTTGTAAACAGCGAAGCTGTGGATATGAGCTTTTTGGTTTCATCGTCAGTAAGATCCAAATATTTTTGAGCCTCGGTGGTGGTTTTTATAACCAGCATATCTCTGTAAAATGATATAAGATCCTGCCAGAATACTGCTATATCTTTTGATGAGCGTACTACGTCCTCAACGGCGCCAAACACAGTGTCAAAGTCGCCCTTTGCAATAGCCGCAACAATTTCCTGAGCGTTATCTCTTCCGCCTGTTCCAAGCGTATTATTAACAAGCTCGGGAGTTATTTTATCTCTGCTTCCCGCGCAAAGCTCCAAGAGGCTTATAGCATCTCTCATTCCGCCTTGAGCCATCTTTGCGATTATACGAAGAGCATCGCGGGTATAGGATATTCCCTCTTGGTCCGCAATATATGCAAGCCTGTCCATAAGAGCTTCAGTGGTTATTCTGCGGAAATCATATCTCTGACAACGGGAAACGATAGTGGCAGGAAGCTTATGAAGCTCGGTGGTTGCCAGTATAAATACTGCGTGCGCAGGAGGTTCTTCAAGGGTCTTCAAGAGAGCATTGAATGCACTTCCGCTGAGCATATGAACCTCGTCTACGATATATACTCTATATTTAAGCGCAGACGGAGAATATACCACCTCGTCGCGAATATCACGAATATTGTCCACGCCGTTGTTGGATGCCGCGTCCATTTCAAGCACGTCGGTTGCAATTCCTGCATCTATCGAAAGGCAGGCAGCGCAAGCGTTACAAGGACTTCCGTTGACAGGGGCCTCACAGTTGACTGCCTTTGCGAGTATCTTAGCGCAGGTAGTCTTTCCCGTTCCTCTTGAGCCACAGAAAAGATAGGCGTGAGAGAATTTGTTGTTGTCGGTTTCATATTTTAAAATGGAGGTAATATGCTCCTGACCGCAGACGTCGTCAAAGGTCTGGGGACGCCATTTTCTATATAAAGCCTGATGCATAATTTCCTCCTAAAAAACATATGAGCTGCAAAGTAAGACCATACACCTTTCATTCGAATCTCGTCGCCACGCGATCTCCGTACCTTCTGCTCGGAGCAGGCTGTCTCACGGCACATCGGGTATACTGCTTAATGCTGCTTGGTTCCCCACCTGACATGGTTCACAATTCCCGATTGCGCAAGACCCACTCTTCAACGCAGCAGGCACGGCTCAGACCGTTTTGATCTGATCCTCAAGAAAGGGATTCCCCCCTGCTGTAGCGGATTTCAGGTACAGGGCTCCGCTAATTCCCCGGCTAGTATGGCCTTATTTTACAGCTCATATCTGTATTTACCCATATAATTGGGCACCAATATATTATAGCAGATTATATCTGCTTTTGCAAGAGTATTTTCAAATTTTATTACTCCAGCATATATTTTGTATTCACTGCCTCTCTCATATCGCCCATAGCACGAAGAAGCATTCCTATAAACAAGAGTCCACAACCTAGATTTACCACGTTAAGGAAGCCGAAATTCTTGTTCATAAAGGCGTATATTGCTCCATAAAGCGAGTAAAACACGTCGGATATAACGTATAAGATAGCAAAGTCAAAGGCGAGCTCGAAGCCCTTTTTAAGCTCTTCACGAAGCGCATTTATATGCACCGCCTCTCGCTCGCTGTGTATTTCCTTGCCAAGCACGTAGCCTGTGTGCGCATCTATCACGGTTTTCATTGCTTTGAATATGAATACAAACAATAAAACAAAGGATATTCCTTGAAGGGCTACGATAATTACCCACGAAAGGTACGCATTAAATGCTTCGGGAACTCTCTGCATCGCGTTATAAGTATAGCTTTCAAGATAATATCTTTCAGCCACAAATGCAGCCGCAGACAATACTCCGTAGATCGCGGTAAAGACGTAAATTATCTTCTTTTTAAGCTCGGTGGTCTTGCAAAGGAAAACAACTGCAGGAATTATAGCCGCAGGAAGCAGAATGTCAGGAATAACGTTGATGTCCTCAAGTCTGAAATCAAGGCTAAGTACAGCAGCAACGGTCAAAAACAGGCAGGCGGTCTTGATGTTCTTTTTGATGAATATTCCCTTTTGGGTTATCTGCTTTGCATTGTATTTTTCGATGATGGCTTCGTTCAATTCCGTATCAACAGATAAGTGACGGAAGTATTCGATCACCTTCACAAGCCAATATATACCTACTATAAGCACAGGGACAATGCAAAGACCTCTCATAACACCTATGTATCTGTACAAGCTGTTATTGTACTCGGCTGCATCATTTGAGGAGTTGCTGAGAACCGAAAGCTCAGGCAGAACCGCTAAAGTAGCCTTGAAGAAAACAAAGAATATAGTGAGATTTCTTATCTTTTCGGTAGAGCTAAATCTGCTTTTACCACTCTTTGTATGAATGGTTGTATTGGGATAAAAGTCTCCTATCTCGGAAATTCCCTTGAAAAGCTTTATATAAGCAGGTACAAGGAAAATTCCTTCAAGAACCGCAAATACAAAGGTCCATACCAAAATAGAGGTTGATCTTTCGCTTATAGCCTCCATGCCGAATACCCAGACTATTGCAAGAATACGTCCGCAGTCAATGGCTATCATATTTTCGAATGCTCGTCTTGCTTCCCAAATGATATCGTTAAGCATGGAAAGCTTACTAAGAAAAAGCGATATTAAGGCATAACCAATAAAGTCGGGCAATGGATCGATGAGACTAAAGTTCGGGTTAAACAAAAATATAAATGCTATTAGCAATATGCCCCAAGGCATTTTTTTCTTGGTTCCGCAGCCTAATTTCATGTCCATTCCTCCTTATTTTTTCTTTTTTGATTTTTCGGCAACAGCGGTGCGAGCCTGTTGCTCTGCACTGTATTTTTTTGCTTCTTCGATATAATCCTGACTTCTCTGCTCTTTTTGCTCTCGTCTACGGTTTATAAACTCAAATCTCGAGGGCTTTACTCTCATTTCAACATCATTAGCGTCACAAATAGTTGCATAGCACGAGAAAAGCATAAGACTTATCAATATTGAACAAATGATACTTAAAAACGCCGTCCATATTGAAAGAGCGGTCATTTTAACAAATGCAGAAAATGCAGGAATTCCAATTACGGAAGCCAGCCATACGGTAAACTGAAACGCGCAAAAAATGCAAAAATATATGTAATTTCTTACAGATTTGTACACTATCTTGGTAGCCCCTGTTTCTTTTGCTATACCGCGAACGGTAAAGCATAAAACGGTGGTAAATATAAAGTCAAAAATTATTCTTGTGTTTGTTAGAATATCTGTGATGACTTTAGAAACCAAAGGAGTTGTTATAATTAGATTATTATTGAGAAACGCCGAAAGATCGCTGAGCGCCGCTCCGGCTGAAAACGGCACCATAACTATCGACCAAGCAAGAAGGAAGAAAAATCCGTTGTTGTATTGTGAAAGCTTTTTTGCCGCCACACAAACAAGAATATAGCCCATAAGACGGAAAATTCCACCTAAAACGTTAAAGGACATCATAGTAGCGGTGAAATATCCTATCATAAGCAAACCAAATCCCATTTTTCTTCCTCCTTTCTTAAAAATCAGTTGTTTCCGTTTGCTCCGGGAGCGCCGCAGCACTTCTTGAATTTTTTGCCCGATCCGCAAGGACAAAGATCGTTTCGTCCTGCTTCCTGCACCTTCTTGGTAACCGTTATCATTTTGGTCTTAGGAGCTCCCTCAAACCCCTCGGAAAGAGGCTTCGCTACCTGAACACGTGTTATTTCGGGCGTTTTTACAGTAACCGAAAGTATCATTCTTACGGTCTTGTCACGTATTTCGCCAATCATTGCATCAAACATATCGGCGCCCTGAAGACGATATTCGGTTACAGGGTCACGCTGAGCATATGCTTGCATACGGATGGTTCCCTTAAGATCATCCATAGCGTCGATATGATCCATCCAGTTAAGGTCTACGTTGCGGAGAAGCACCGACCTTTCGATCTCTCTGAACTGCTCCTCGCCAACAAGCTCGATCTTGGACTCGTAAAGCGCGATAGCTCTCTGATAAAGCATCTCTGCAATATCCTTCTTCTTGACCTTTTCACCGTTTTCGTATTCCTTAAAATCACCATCGGCGGTAAGCAGTCCCTTATAAGCCTCACGAAGTCCTGCAAAATCCCAAAACGCGCTATCGTCACCGCCAAGGTAAAGCTCGACATTCTCGTTTATGGTCGCTTCTATCATCTTTTGAACCGTTTCGCTTATATCTTCACCGTTGAGAACGCTGTTTCTCTGCCCGTAGATAACGTTTCTCTGC
Source organism: Eubacteriales bacterium (assembly GCA_045632105.1). Classification (GTDB taxonomy): domain Bacteria; phylum Bacillota; class Clostridia; order Oscillospirales; family CAG-272; genus HGM12713. The sequence goes on from JAZQVZ010000027.1 coordinate 5,830, forward strand.
TGATTCATTACGTCGTCATAGGTAAGAACGTACTTACGGCGCTTGAAGTTCTGGTCCTCGATGCGCTTCTGCGCGTTTTCTATCTGGTTGGAAAGTATCTTAGCGTCAATGGGCATATCTTCGGGAAGTCCCAATCTGTCTACCAGCCCCATCATTCGTTCGGAGCCGAACAGACGCATAAGGTCGTCCTCGAGGGATATATAGAACTTAGACTCACCGGGGCCACCCTAACGACCCGATCTTCCGCGGAGCTGATTATCTATACGTCTGCTTTCGTGACGCTCTGTGCCGAGAATAAACAAGCCTCCCGCTTCCCTTACCTTTGCAGCCTCAGGAGCGATCTCAGTCTTAAATTTATCATAGAGCTCGCGATATATAGCTCTTGCGTTGTTTATCTCTTCGTCATCTATCTCTGCGCTTCCGGTAGCCATAGCAATAAGCTCCTCGCTTATTTCCATCTTGCGCATCTCACGTTTAGCCAAAAACTCGGGGTTGCCACCAAGCATAATGTCGGTTCCACGTCCCGCCATGTTGGTAGAGATGGTAACCGCGCCAAGCTTACCTGCCTGAGCAACTATCTCGGCTTCCTTATCGTGATGCTTTGCATTAAGAACTGTATGAGGGATTCCTTCTCTCTTGAGCTTTGCAGAAAGCTCCTCAGACTTCTCGATAGATACGGTACCTACGAGAACAGGCTGGCCTTTTTCGTGGCACTTCTTTACCTGCTCAACTACTGCGTTATACTTACCGTTAACGGTCTTATATACCGCATCGTTACGGTCAAAACGGATCATAGGACGGTTTGTGGGTATTTCAATAACGTCAAGTCCGTAAATTTCTTCAAACTCGGCTTCCTCGGTAAGAGCGGTACCCGTCATACCCGAAAGCTTTTCGTACATTCTGAAATAGTTCTGGAAGGTTATTGTAGCCAAGGTCTTGTTCTCCTTTTCAACCTTTACGCCTTCCTTGGCTTCAATAGCCTGATGCAGACCGTTGGAGTATCTTCTTCCGGGCATGAGTCTTCCTGTGAAGCTGTCAACTATCATAACGCCCTGATCGTTTACTACGTAATCCACGTCACGCTTCATAGTTCCGTGAGCCTTAATGGCCTGATTTATATAGTGCGAAAGCTCTGCATTTTCAACGTCGGAAAGATTTTCTACCTCGAAGAATGCCTCTGCCTTTTTTGCGCCGCTGGGCGTAAGTATAGCGTTATTTGCCTTCTCGTCAACAATATAGTCCGCATCGATATCATCGTAGCTGGTCTTGCTATCCATTTCCTTGATAACGAACTTGCGCAGCTTTCTTGCAAAACTGTCGGCTCTATCGTACATTTCGGTGGATTTTTCACCTGCTCCCGAAATTATCAAGGGAGTTCTTGCCTCGTCTACAAGAATAGAGTCTACCTCATCTACAATGGCAAAATTATGTCCTCTCTGCACGAGGTCCTTTTTATAAACGACCATGTTGTCACGCAGATAATCAAAGCCGAACTCGTTGTTGGTTCCGTAGGTTATATCAGCGTTATAAGATTCTTTTTTCTCAGCAGGAGTGAGTCCGTGAACCACAAGGCCTGTGGTAAGTCCCATGAATTCGTAAACTCTTCCCATCTCCTCACTGTCACGTCTCGCCAAATAGTCGTTTACAGTAACCACGTGAACGCCCCTGCCTGAAAGTGCATTAAGATATGCGGGCATCGTCGCAACGAGAGTTTTACCCTCGCCTGTCTTCATCTCTGCGATTCTGCCTTGATGGAGAATTATTCCGCCGATTATCTGAACTCTAAAGGGACGCTTACCGAGAACTCTCTCATCTGCCTCTCTTATTGCCGCAAAGGCATCGGGAAGTATATCATCAAGATCCTCACCGTCTGCAAGTCTTTTCTTAAGCACACGAGTAGTGTCCGCAAGCTCTTCGTTACTCATCTGCGCGTACTTTGGAGCGAGCCCCTCTATATAGTCAACTACCTTCTCCAGCTTTTTAAGCTGTCTTTGGCTGTATGTTCCGAAAAGTTTTTCTCCAAGTCCCATACTTATACGTTCTCCTTAAAAAACAATATTCATATTATTATAACTTATTTTCGCAAAAAATTCAATAGATTTACTGCTATTAACCGGTATATTTTTATAATTTTTTATCTTTATTATCGGATATACTTGAAAAAGAGTGTAAAAAGTAATATAATATCCTTAATAAATTCAAAAAGGAACGTTTATGAACAACAAGAACATAAATATTGTATTGCATCAGCCCGAGATACCGCAGAACACGGGAAATATTGCCCGTACCTGTGCCGCAACAGGGGCTTCTCTGCACATAATCAAGCCCATGGGCTTTACTATTGACGATAAAAAGCTGAAGCGCGCAGGTCTTGACTATTGGGACAAGCTTGATATAACCTATTACGAAAGCTATGAGGATTTTCTTTCCAAACGTCCTGACGCGCTTGGAAATATCTTTTATTTCACTACAAAGGCGCCGAGAAGCTACACCGAAGTATCTCCCTATCCCGATAACGTTTATATTATGTTCGGCAAGGAATCCAAGGGTATTCCCGAGGATCTGCTTTATGAAAACAAGGATTTCTGTGTCAGAATTCCTATGAGAGATACTCTGCGCTCGCTTAATCTTTCAAATTCGGTTGCTATCGCGGTGTATGAGATACTCAGACAGTGGGATTTTGAAGGACTTCGCGAGGACGGAGAGCTTACAACACGTGAATGGTAAGGAGGTAATTATGACAAAAAGCAAGGCGCTCGTAGCTATGAGTGGCGGCGTTGACAGCGCGGTTGCCGCGCTTCTGCTTAAAAAGGATTTTGACCTTACCGGTATTACTATGCGTCTGTGGTCGGAATGTGAAATGCTGTCAGACGATAACAATATAACTCTCGACCAAAACGCAATTGATGCAAAAATGATAGCTGACAGGCTTGGTTTTTCGCATCTTACTGTCGCTCTTGGAGATAGCTTTCGCAAAAGTGTAGTGGATAAATTTATCGAGGATTATCGCAACGGTAAAACCCCCAATCCTTGCGTCGAATGCAACAAAAAGCTCAAATTTGGCAAGCTTTTTGATATTGCGGACGAAATGGAGATCCCTTTTCTCGCCACGGGGCACTATGCTAATATAGTAAAGACTCCTTCGGGATATCTTCTCAAAAAAGCGGCAGATGAAAAGAAGGATCAATCCTATTTTCTTTGGTCTATAAAAAAAGAAAGACTTCCCTTTATTCTTTTTCCTTTAGGAAATTACACGAAGGCGCAGATTCGAGAGCTGGCGCTTGAAAACGGCTTTGAAAGCGCACATCGCTCGGACAGTCAGGATATTTGCTTTATTCCTGACGGAGATTATATATCGTTTATCGAAAAATATGATTATCCCGAATTCAAGAAAGGCAATTTCATTGACACCAACGGAAATATTCTTGGCAGACACCAAGGTCTTGAGCGTTATACCATAGGTCAGCGCAAGGGTCTTGGAATTGCGCTTGGCGCGCCCATGTTTGTAGGTGCAAAAAACATTGCCGATAACACAGTAACTCTTTGCTCAGACCGTGAACTTTACAGCCACACACTTACGGCAAGCTCGTTGAATTTTCTTGTGGACACTCCTCTTGATACCCCTGTTCGTCTTGAGGCAAAAATACGCTACCGTCACACACCCGCTATTGCTACTGTTCAAAAAATCGACGAGGACAGACTATCGGTTTGTTTTGATATTCCTCAAAGAGCGATATCGCCCGGGCAATCCGTAGTGCTTTACGACGGCGACACGGTAGTCGGCGGCGGAATAATAGAATAAGAAAAGCGCAGCATATCGCTGCGCTTTTCTTATGACGAATTTTTCTTTTCAAGCCATTTCCAATAGTCAAAATCCGCTCTACACAGACGGTTGTATTGCTGTTCTCCGTAGCTTATTCCGCAATACTCGTTTTCTCTAAGAACGTTATTGAAAAATGGCAGTTCGGGGCTAGTTTCGGGCAAAATATCCTTATCAATATTCTTCCAAACGTACTGCGCATCACTGACAAACACCTGAACAGGAAAGCTCCTGTCAACCGTTATAAGCCCTATATATTCGGTATTTTCATATGAGCAATACGAAAGAGCAACTCCTCCGTTCACGGTATCATATCGCGCTAAAACGTGACAGTTGCATTCTCCTGTCGGCTCACTTCCCTTTACAAAATATCCCGTTTCTCGCCTGTCACCTCTTGGGTCTTTTTTACAAGCCTCGGTAGCTATTAGGCCCGAATCACGGCAATATTCGAAGGATATTATATCATCGGATCTAAAAAACTCTTCGCTTTTTGCTGTGTATCTTTTATGCAACTTGGTCATTATTTTATCCCATATCTCCACACACACCCCGCTTGTAGACGTAGGAAGCGCTTTAGGATATTCATATCCGTACCACACGCCGCCAATGAAATAAGGAGTGTATCCGACGAACCACCTGTCACAATTATTTTGAGTAGTTCCCGTTTTGCCCGCGCAATCTATCACAGATTTAAGAGTAACTCCGCTTGCCGTACCGTTTTTTACCACATTTCGAAGCATTGCTGTCATTATCATAGCATTTTCTTCGCTTATGACTGCCTTACCATCATACTTATCCTCAAGAATTATATTTCCGTTTGTGTCTGTGACCTTATAATAGCTTCGGGTGTTGTTATAAACACCATCGTTTGCAAAGATAGAATATGCAGCCGTTATTTCTCTCAGGGATACACCGTAATTGAACTGTCCAAGGGCTAAGGCTGCATAATCCTTATCGGTTATCACAGTTCCGTCTGAAAGCGTGGCATTGTCTATAAGACTATTCATTTCAAGCTTGCTTTTGAGAAAATCAAATGATTCGTCGATCCCCAAATCCTCAAGTACCTTGACAGTAACGGTATTCACCGAATGCTCCACGGCGTAATTTATATTGGTAAGGCCTCGATAAACACCGTTTGCGTTTTTAGGCCACGCCACAGGTTTTATAATGGTTCCTTTTGATGGATCGAGATTGTATTTACCAAAGTTAACAGGAACGTCATCGTAAACTGTTGCCCAGGTTATGATACCCTGCTCAAGCGCAGGAGCATAGACCGATAACGGCTTTATTACCGAGCCTGCAGGTCGAACTGTTTCAGTGGCAAAATTCTGAAGCCTGTTAGCGTTTTTAACACCCACGGCACCGGCAACCGCAAGAATATCTCCATTGTATGGGTCAATTATTATCATCGCAGATTGCGGTTGATTTTCTCCGTTCCAATAGAAATTTGATGTGTTACTGTAATAATTTTCGACGATCTGTTGTATCTCGAGATCCATAGCGGTATATATCTCAAGTCCTCCCGTATATATCATCATACTTGCCGTAGATCTGCTATATCCCTTTTGTGTCATAAGATCATTAATGACGTCATTTATGACCATATCAACGTACCAAAGATTGACACCGTTGGTAGAATCTGAGGATATATTCAACGAAAGCTCTTGTGCTACTGCTTCCTCATAATCAGCAAGGTTTATATATCCCTGATCATACATTTGAGATAATATCAGGTTGCGCCGCTGAAGGTTGTTTTGTGGATTTCTTATCGGGTCATAATACGAAGGGTTGTTGGTTATTGCCGCTATCGTGGCGCACTCGCAAAGGGTAAGCTCCGAAAGAGATTTTGAAAAATAATACTGGCTCGCCGCCATAACTCCGTAACAGCCATGAGAGAGATTTATTATAT
>JAZQVZ010000028.1:0-15068 GCA_045632105.1 Eubacteriales bacterium
ATCGACGGAAATATGGTAGCAAACGGTATCTCCATCGACAGCGGACGCGAGACCAGAATAGAAAAGCTTTCCATAAAGCACGTAAATATGGGTATCCACGTAAAGTACGGCGCTAACAACCGCTCCTCCGACGCTGATATCCTTGACGTTAACATCGTTGGAAACGATAAGATCGGCTCTGTGGGCGTGCTTATCGAGGGCTGTGACAACACCCTTACCAACATGAGAATCGCAAGCTTCCAGATAGGTGTTAAGATCCTCGCTCCCTCTCAGTTCCTTCGTAACGTTCATCCTCTGTATATCTTTAGAGGTGAGCTTGAATCCGAGGAGGCTTACAAGGACAGCTATGGCTTCTGGGATGACACCAAGCACCAGTGCTGGTACAACAACTGCTACAGCGACCAGTTCTCCAACGGCTTCAGAATGAGAGACGGCGCAAGACAGACCTACTCCGACTGCTTCTGCTTCTGGTACAGCTCCAAGGGAGTTTACGAGAACGGCTTTGTTGCCGACGGTAAGTTCAACTCTATTATCCGTAACTGCAACGTTCAGCCCAGAGATGAAGAGTGCGTAAAGGCGGCTCTTCTCCTTGTTAAGGAAGAGGGCGGACACGGACGTATCGAGAGCCCCATCGTAAGCGACTCGAGAATAATCGACAAGTCCTATCTTGCATATCTTCAGGGCGAAGTTATTGAGATGGTTTGATCGAATTTTTGATTTAACAAAATAACCAAAAACACCTCTCGATAAACGAGAGGTGTTTTGCTTTTTTTGTGCGAAATAACAAAATGGTCGGCGGGGTGGGGAATGACCTTGACATTTATAATATTATATGGTAAAATGTAAAATGCAAGAAAATAGAAATTTGCGAAAGGAAGGATGCATAATGAGAATAAAAACATTCCTTAAGTTTGCATGTAAGCTGGTTTGCCTGACCCTTGTGCTTTGCATAGCTTTTGGCGCGCTTCCTCTGTTTGCCGAGGATGAGGCGGGCGAGGAAAAACCTGCTACCATAGATATAGTAGTGGCGATAAAGGATATCCCTCAGGGCACCCGTATCAATGAAAGCCACGTAAAGCTGGTTACTTTCCCTAACGAGAATATCCCCGCAAATGTAATAACCGATGTTTCTCTGGTTTACGATAAGTACGCGGCTACCGATCTTCACGAGGGTGAGTATATTTACAGCGGACTTTTGTCCTCCAAGAAGACAAGCAAGACTAACAATGAGCTTCTCGTTCAGCCTATCGTTGAGAGTGAGAATGCTTACGTTGTAGTTACCGACTACATAAAGCCTAACACGGGTGAGGATATAGCAGCTTTTCTTCAGGAGCTTATCGACAAGAACCCCAAGAGAACGCTGTATTTCCCTGATGGAGAGTACATAATCGGTTCTCCTATCGTTACCTCTGACGTTCCCTCTAAGAGTACGACCTTCCATCTTTCCGATGGCGCAGTAATTAAGGCGTCCGACAAATGGGTGCCCAAGAACGGTAATAACTATCTTATCTCCATAGGTGGAAATACTATGGGAGTTAACGACGTTATTTCTCCCGGAAGCTACTATTCCTTCATCGGTGGAACCCTTGACGGAAACGGTTATGCAGACGGTCTTAGCTATACTGCAGGACGTGAAACGCTTATCAGAAACGTTTGTATCAGAAACGTTAGCAACTACGGAATTTTTGTTGAGACCGGTTCTAACAACGGATCCTCCGACGCAGATTTTGAGGATATCGTAATCTACGGAAGCGGCAAGGCAGGATCTAGAGGATTCTGGGTAGAGGGATACGATAACACCTTTTCCAACATAAGAGTTTATGACATGGAAACCGGTATTTACAGCAGATCCGGTACCTCGCTTTTCAAGAGCATCTACGTTTCCGCAGACCCTGCAAAGTTCGAGAATTACGATAACACTGTGGGCTTCTATACAGGAAACTGGGCTTGGATCTCCAACTGTGTTATTGAGAACTATGCAACAGCCTTCGATATAAACGATAACAGATGTGTTATTATGGACAATATCGCAAGATGGACATCCGAGCTTTGCAAGATTCAGATCGCGCTCAAATACGGCAATAACATGGCAACTGCCAGCGGAATCAGAGCAGAGTTCCTTGACGTTGTGGATCCTGTTGAGATCTCCTTCGTTTCGATCAACAGACGCCACGTTTGTATGAACGAAAGAACTCGTACCTGTGGATATACCTACACACTGTCGGATAACGAAACCGAGATCCCTGCTACCGTTGTTTGCCCCAACTGTAAAGCAACAGGAGCAGAAAACTTTGAAAAGACAGCTGAGGACAGATACGTTTGCAAGACGGAGATTGCCGGAACCTGTAATTACACCGTTTACGCAAAGGAGCTTGCAGAAGATACAACGTGCAGATATTGCGCCGAGGATGCTCCCGTTAACTTCGTTGAGAATCCGCTGCCCAAGATGCTTGAGGGCTGTATGTTTGATGAGAGCTTGGTTACCGATAAGACCTATCTTGAACTGCTTCTTACCGACGTAATTCCCCTGAACGGAAGTAACGAAAATCACGATTGATTAAAATAAACAAAAAGCGTCGCTCGTTTTCGGGCGGCGCTTTTTTGTTTTTGTGCAAGTTTTACATTTATTATAGTAATAAGGAAAAAAGATTGACATTGATAGGGTTTTATGATACAATTAATATGTATGAAAATATAGAATAGGGTAGTTGTCGGGTGACGCTGAAATGGCGCAATTGCATTGATGTGTAGCCTGAAAATTCTACCTGTTTAGACTTAAATAATGAAGTATCAAGCAAGCATATAGAAAGGGAAAAGAGATGAGATCTAACAGAAAGTTCAAAAGAGTTATCTGTCTGGCGCTTTGCCTTTGTATGACCCTTGGAGCGGTTACCGTTCTGTCGTCCTGCCATAAGCAGGAGACCGAGCAGCCCCAGGCGACCGAGGTCGAGAAGGTCAGCGTGGTAAGAGCTATCAAGACCATAGAGATAGGTGCCAAGCTTAAGAGAACTGATTTTGAAGAGGTAATGATAGATAAGGAGCAGGTGCCCGAGGGCGCGTATTCCTCCATTAGCGACATAGTAAACAAGTTTGCTCTTGTAAATCTTTATTCGGGCGATATGGTATTCCCCGATAAGATCTCTAAGGTTGCTGCTACGGGACAGTGGGGTGAGGAGCTTCACGAGGATTACGTTGTAATTACCGAGTACATAAAGCCGGGAGAGACCGATATGGCATCCTGTATCCAGAGAGCTATTGACGAGAACCCCAATAAGACTATATATTTCCCTGATGGATCTTACATTGTATCAAGACCCTTGAAGACTTCTGCAGATCCCGACAGAGCGGTATCCTTCCGCCTGTCTACCTACGCGCACATCTCCATCAGCACTGCAAAGTGGGAGGGTGGCGAAGACAGCGCAATCTTTGAGCTTGGCGTAAATGACAGCGCTGAGAGCGGCAGCTGCTCGCTTATCGGCGGTATTATAGACGGAAGTAGCGTTGCAGCGGCTATCTCGGTAGTTGGTGGAACCGCTTACGTAAATAACTTCTCCATCAAGGGCGCGACGGTTGGAATCATCATTCGCGAAGGCGCTTATGCTGACATCGACAGCGGAGTTGTGGTAGGAAAGGGAACCGACAAGGGCAACGGAGCAACCGGTGTTCTTATAGAGGGCAACAACAGCACCCTTACCAATATGAGATTGTCTAGCATCGACGTTGGAGTTAAGATCACGGGTAAGAACAACGTCCTTAGAAATATTCACCCTCTTTACGTAGGAACCGTCCACGATAACAGTATTGGATTCTGGGACGTAGGAACCAATAATTTCTATGATCTTTGTTATAGTGACCAGTTCGCAGTAGCTTACCGCATTAGCGGCGAGACCAGCTCGGTATTCAATGGATGCTTCGCATTCTGGTACACAGGCGACAGCAGACAGTACGGCTTCCTTGTTGACGGAAAGTTCAATTCTGTGATCAGAGATACCCAGGTCGACCTCCGTTACGGAAGCGACGTTACAGATAACCCCGAAAAGCGCGCAGACGTTGATGCTACTTACATCAGCATCGCTCAGAAGGGCGGCACGGGCGCGATCATATTGCCTAAAAACAACAAACCCCTGAACGATGACCACGTTGAGGACTATCAGATCTATCTCAAGACCGATTTCATTAAGTGATAGGAAATAAGAAGAAGGAGAGAGGTATTATGAAAAATAATATTTTTAAGCGCGTGCTGAGCGCAGTGCTTTGTCTGTTTATGCTGACTTCGGCACTTCTTGTTCTCACTTCCTGTGATGAGGAGCCTGAGGTTACTGAGGAGGCGTTGGTAAGCGTAGTAAAGATAGTTAAGGATATTCCCGCAGGTACTGTGATCACGGGCGGTATGATAACCACCGAGGAGGTTCGCGTTTCCGACGCTCATATTAACGCGATCCGCGTGATTTCCAAGGTAAAGGGAAAGGTTGCGCTGCAGGATATGTATGCAGGCGAGCTTGTGTTCGCTTCAAAGCTTGGTGAGCCTACTGAGGAAGAGGAGGAGAAGTTCCAGACCAACCTCGTAGTTACCGAGCATATAACTCTTGACGAGGATATTTCGGATGCGCTCCAGCAGCTTATAGACGAGAATCCCGGTAAGACCATTGAATTTCCCGACGGCGATTATATTATCGCTAAGCCCATAACCGTTTACGCAGACCCCGCAAAGGCAGTTTCGCTCCGTCTTGCAGATTACGCTGTGATCAGAGCGTCTGACGATTGGGATAGCGAGGAGGCTATGGTTCAGCTCAGCGTAGGTGAGATCCCCGAGGAAAGTACCGTTAACAGCTTCTATCTTGACGGTGGAACGATCGACGGAAACCACGTTGCAAAGACACTTTACGTTGAAAACGGAAGAGATCTTCTGGTTGCAAACGTAAGCCTTATAAACACTGTTCTTGGCCTTGAGGTCGCAGAGGGAAGAGTGGACGTTGAGAACCTCATTATTGTAGGAACCGATGCCGATGACTCTCACGGAATGATCATCGGAGGTAAGGATTGCTCTATTGTTAACGTCAGAATCAGCAACGTGCTGAACGGTGTTGACGTAACCGGCGCTAATAACCTTATCAAGTCTGTACAGGCTGTATGCGTAGACAATAGCCAGGGCACCTACGGCTTCTATGACGACGGATATGGAACTATGTACGATATGTGCTTCAGCGAGCAGTTCTCGGTTGGATTCAAGATGAGCGCTGAATCGATGGCTGTATATTCCGCTTGCAGCGTTAAGTGGACCAGTGCAGCTAATAAGAAGCATATCGCTTTTGAGTCTGTAAAGAAGTTTAATTCCTTGATCAGAGGCTGTACCGTTGATTTCTCGTTTGCAGAGACCAACAGCTCCTTCCTTAAGACAGGCGCATCGGGCGGAAGCGGACAGATCATTTACCCCATTATCGGTGGAAAGAATAACATGGACAATCAGGACTTCAGAGATTATCTTGTAAGCTATCGCGACGAAGAGGATCCTGTAATTTATCGATAAAATAAAAGAACTCGCATCTGCGAAATGCAGATGCGAGCTTTTTTTATTTCTTATTGCGTTTTCTATAATCGGCAGGAGAGGTTCCCTTGTATTTCGAGAAGGCTCTGTAAAAATTACTGCGGTCGGAGAATCCCGAGGTTTCCATTATAGTGTCGATAGAAAGATCGGTTTCGCAAAGTAGGGTAGCCGCCTGCTCGGTGCGGTTGCGGTTGACGTATTCGATAAGAGTTACGCCAAACTTTTCCTTAAATATACGGCTGAAGTATGCGGGATTGTAGAAGCACTTGCTTGCCAGAGTCTGGAGCGACAGGTCGGCATTGGGGTTGCCCTCAATGTAGTCGGTAAGCTCGCGCCACATACGCTCGGTGCCCGACTCCTTCATGCCTACGAGCTCGGTCTTGCGAAGCATCTTGGTAATGATAACGCTGAGATAATTCTCAAGCACTCTTTCCCAAGATGTTTGCTTTTTTCTATTCTCGCGGAGCATAGCCTCCATAATGTCGTCTATCTCCTTGCGCTCTCTGCCAAAGAAGGATACCTTTCCACCATCGGCGTCACGGCGCATATCGTTGAATGCGGTGAGGCAGAGGAGAGCAAACGCGTTCTCCCGAGTGATGATCGCTTCGCTTACGGTCTCGGGGGAGAAGGAGATGTTGACGTAGGAATAATCTCCGGCGGGTACAAAGCTGTGAGTGCTTTTGTAGTTAATAAATATCATATCTCCGTGGGAGACCTCGTATTCCTGACCATCCACTTTTTCTATTGCCTTACCGGAGCGCACGTAAACTATCTCAAGAAATTCGTGAGTGTGAAGATTTTCAGGCGTGTTTCTGACCTTTTCAAAAACACCGATATAATTTCCTTTTCCAATGACGTCATCGGTCTTGTAAATCTTAATATCTGACATATATTCACACTCCTTTCATAATAGTAGTATACTACTTTTTGAATTTTTTGTCAAGACAGACGGGGTGGCTTTTTTTACAAATTGATGCCCAAGATCCTTATTTCTTTAGCTTTCTTGCACCTATTTTGTCGAGCATTTCAGCGCACCAATCGGGGTGGTCGGATGTAAAGCCAAGTGCACCGCGCTCGTAAGCCAGGCGGTGAGCTTCCTCGTCTTGGCTCATGCTGAAATACACACAGGGCTTGATTCCCATAAGCTCGAATTCCTTAAATCTGCCCTCATCAGCGACCTTAGAGGTAACTATGGGGAATCCTTCGGAGGACTTCAAGCCGTTGAACAGGCAGACCTCGTCGTAATATTTGTAGGGGTCGTCCTTTTCCCAGCCTCTCATACAGGTCTTGGGGAAGAAGCCGTGGAGGCAAAAGTCTTCTCTTGTGTATCTGGTACGAAGCCAAGCGCACATACCTGCGGAGAAGGTGATAACGGTAAGACGGTCCTTGCCGAATATTCCGTACTTTCTGCAAAGGCGAAGAGAGGTTTCGGCAGATGCGTATGCGAAGTCGCCGAGATCCTCGGGGTAGTCCTTAAGCTCAAGGAGGACCTTTACGTCGGGACGGTTTGCCATAAGTTCGAGAAATTCTTCAAGAGTAGGAACCTTCTCGCCCTTGAACTCCTCGCCGAATTTGATACCCGCGTCAGCGGCTCTGACCTCGTCGAGGGTCATATGATATATATTACCTACCGTGTCGGTGGTACGAGCAAGGTTTGCGTCGTGGCAGACCACGATCTGGTAGTCCTTGGTCATATGAACGTCCATTTCGATAGCGTCAATGTCAAGCTCCAGCACCTTGCGGAAGCCAAGCATAGTGTTTTCAGGATATTTTCCACGCCAGCCTCTGTGACCGGCAAGTGTAACCTTTTTGTCCATTTTATTTTCCTCCTGAAGAAAAATTGCTTACAAGGGTAGTATAGCATATTTCACATAAAAGTCAAGGGGAGAGGGGAAATATGTCCTTTATTTTGTGGGGTTAGTGTCTTGACAAAAGCACGTTTTTGTGATAGAATTTTAGCGTTGCATTATGTGGGTGTGGCGGAATTGGTAGTTTTGAGGGTGAGCGCCGCCGGTGGCGGATGAAGCGAGCTCGAAAAAGCACAAAACAAGGAGAATTGCGAGCGGTAGCGAAGCAAGTCGACTATGTTTTAAGCCGTACCGCGCAGCGCGGCTGGTAACAATTTTATATTATTATGCGGGTGTGGCGGAATTGGCAGACGCGCAAGATTTAGGATCTTGTGTTAATTCGTGCAGGTTCAAGTCCTGTCACCCGCACCAAAAAAGAAGGTACACATTTGTGTACCTTCTTTTTTGCGGATATTAATACAGGACTTGAAGGGAGCGGTAGTGAATGACAGTCCGGTGGACTGTCAGAGCCGCGATGACCGAGGAGCGTAGCAAAGCCGAAATCAAAGCCTCGGCTTTGCGTCGTAGCGACGAGACCCAGTCCTGTCACCCGCACCAGCGGCAAGTTGCCGCCCCCAATCATCGGGTGACGACAGCAAAAATCCGAACCTTGTCACACGATGGTGGGGTTTGTATTTATCTTTATTAACTGCACAAAAAAGAGCCTCATCACTCGGTGATGAGGCTCTTTTTTATTACTCGTTTACTCCTGCGATCTCGCCTACGTCCTTGAGAATGTACTTAGGTCTGTATGCAAACTTATCGAGGTCTGCCATTGTGGTAACTCCCGAGAGCACGAGAACGGTGTCGATATCGGTTTCGATACCTGCGATGATATCGGTATCCATTCTGTCGCCGATAAGAGCGGCGTCGGCTCTATGACAGCCGAGAACCTTAAGCGCGTGGCGCATCATAAGGGGGTTGGGCTTTCCTATATAGTAGGGCTTCTTTCCCGTTGTGAGCTCGATGGGGGAGATGAGCGCGCGGCAGGCGGGGATTATTCCGTCCTCTGCGGGGTCAACAAGGTCAGAGTTGGTGCCTATAAGCTTTGCTCCGTTCATAACAAGGCGGGAAGCCTTTTCGATCTGCTCGTAGTTTAAGGACTTAGGTCCACCGAATACTACGTAGTCGGGGTTAACGTCGTTCATGCTGAATCCTGCCTCGTAGAGAGCGTAGGTCAGAGCGGGGTCACCGATAACGTATGCAGATCCACCGGGGCACTGGCTCTGGAGGAATGCAGCGGTTGCCAGAGCGCTTGTATAGAAGTGAGACTGGTCAACGTGAAGTCCCATTCTCTCAAGCTTCTGAGCAAGCTCTCTGGGGGAGCGGCCCGAGCCGTTGGTGAGGAAGAGGTAGTTCTTGTTATTCTTCTCAAGCCAATTGATAAATTCCTTTACGTGGGGGATAAGGCGATTTCCGTGATATATAACTCCGTCCATATCACATATAAAGTTATCTTTGTTGCGAATTGCTGAAATATCCATTTTCATTCTCCTTTTAATTGTCGTCGTCCAGCTTAAGCACAGCCATAAACGCCTCGGGCGAAACCTGTACAGAGCCAAGCTGACGCATTTTCTTTTTACCTTCCTTCTGCTTTTCAAGCAGCTTCTTCTTTCTGGTTATATCTCCTCCGTAGCACTTTGCAAGGACGTCCTTTCTCATTGCCTTTACGGTTTCTCTTGCGATGATCTTGGAGCCTATTGCCGCCTGGATCGGCACCTCGAAGAGCTGACGGGGAATATTGTCCTTGAGCTTTTCTGCGATACGTCTTGCTCTGCCGTAGGCCTTCTCCTCGTGAACTATGAAGGAGAGCGCGTCCACCTGCTCGCCGTTGAGCAGGAAGTCAAGCTTTACAAGCTTACTGGGAACGTAGTCGCCAAGCTCGTAGTCAAGCGACGCGTATCCGCGGGAGCGGCTCTTCAGCGCGTCGAAGAAGTCGTATATTATCTCGTTCAGTGGCAGATCGTAGTGAAGCTCCACGCGGGAGGTGTCGATATATTTCATATCGATAAAGGTTCCTCGTCTGTCCTGACAGAGATCCATAAGACCACCCACGTACTCGGTGGGGGTGATGATATTTGCCTTTACGATAGGCTCGTATGCTAGCTCTATCTCGTCTGCGGTGGGGAAGTTGGAGGGGTTGTCGATCCTTATCATCTCTCCACCTCTCTTCTTGACCTCGTAGATAACCGAGGGTGCGGTGGTGATAAGATCGAGGTTGAACTCTCTCTCAAGTCTTTCCTCGATGATCTCCATATGGAGAAGTCCAAGGAATCCGCATCTGAAGCCAAAGCCGAGAGCTACCGAGGTCTCGGGCTCGAATACAAGAGCCGCATCGTTGAGCTGAAGCTTCTCGAGAGCATCGCGGAGGTCGCCGTATTTTGCTCCGTCCGCGGGGTAGATACCTGCGTAAACCATAGGCTGAACAGCCTTAAAGCCGGGGCACGCTTCGCTTGTGGGGTTGGCGTCGAGAGTTACGGTATCACCCACTCTGGTCTCTCCAACGCTCTTGATAGAGGCGGTGAGGTATCCAACCTCGCCGGCAGAGAGCTTATCGTCCTTTTGCAGACCGAATGCGGTCATATATCCAACGTCGACTACGTCGAAGGTGGTTCCGTTGCTCATAAGACGGATCTTATCTCCGCTCTTTACCGAGCCGTCGAATATTCTCACGTATACAACGACACCAAGATAGCTGTCGTAGTAGGAGTCGAATATAAGCGCCTTAAGGGGAGCGTTCTCGTCACCCGTAGGTGCGGGAACGTCTCGGATCACCGCCTCGAGCACCTGCTCGATGTTAAGTCCTGTCTTTGCAGAAACGGCGGGGCAGTCCTCGGCTGGAATGCCGATAACGTCCTCGATCTCGCCTCTTACTCTCTCTACGTCTGCGGAGGGCAGGTCTATTTTATTGATAACGGGAACTATCTCAAGGTTCGCATCTACCGCGAGGTACGCGTTTGCCAGAGTCTGAGCCTCTATTCCCTGAGTGGAGTCAACCACCAGAAGCGCGCCGTCGCAGGCGTTGAGCGAACGGGACACCTCGTAGTTAAAGTCCACGTGACCGGGAGTGTCGATAAGGTTGAACTGATACTCCTCGCCATTTGGGGAATTATAGGTCATTCTTACGGCTCTTGCCTTTATGGTAATTCCTCTTTCCTTTTCGAGGTCCATATTGTCAAGAAGCTGTTCCTCCATCTCGCGCTTGGACACCGCCTGTGTCGCCTCAAGGATTCTGTCGGCGAGGGTGGATTTTCCGTGGTCGATGTGCGCTACGATAGAGAAATTTCTTATATGATTTTGTCTTTCGCTGTTTGACATCTTTTTCTCCGTGTAGGTTATATTTTTTCTCAATTTATATTATATAATATTTTTTTGAATTTCTCAATAGGTTTTTAATATTTTTTTGGAAAGTGTCTGTCGCAAAGCGTCGAAATGATCTTAATCACCAAAGAGATGGGGGAATCATAATATGGTAGCAGAGGGAGGCATCCCTTAAAGTAACTTTCGGAGGACTTATTTATGAATAACTGCCTTTGCAATCTCTTCAGCGGCGACAACGTTTGGTGGATCATCATCGCTATAATCATCCTCTTTACCTGCTGCGGCTGCGGCTGCTAAAAAAACTATCCCCGACGGATCGCTCCGTCGGGGATATTCGGCGTTATGTAAGATCTGCCAGATCGTAGATAAGACGCTCGGTCTTTTCCCAACCAAGGCAGGGGTCTGTGATGGATTTTCCGTAGATACCCTCGGATACCTTCTGGGCTCCGTCCTCAATGTAGCTTTCTATCATGAAGCCCTTGACGAGAGATTTGATGTCCTCGGAGTGACGGCAGGCGTGGAGCACTTCCTTGCAGATTCGTCCCTGCTCGGCGTACTTCTTGCCAGAGTTTGCGTGGTTCGCGTCAACGATAAGCGCGGGGTTCTGGAGATTGCGCTTCATATACTCGGTATAAAGGTGAGCAAGATCCTCAAAGTGATAGTTGGGGAGCGACTCTCCGTGCTTGTTCACGTATCCGCGGAGGATAGCGTGAGCCAGGGGGTTACCGCATGACTGACATTCCCAACCGCGATAGAGGAAGGTGTGGGAGTGCTGAGCGGCGGTGATGGAGTTGAGCATTACCGAGATATCTCCGCCCGTGGGGTTCTTCATACCAACGGGAATATCTATTCCGCTTGCGGCAAGTCTGTGCTGCTGATTTTCAACCGAGCGCGCGCCTATTGCAACGTAGGAGAGCAGGTCGGAGAGATAGCGGTAGTTCTCGGGATAGAGCATTTCGTCAGCGCAGAAGAAGCCTGTCTCCTCAATGGCTCTGGTGTGCATACGGCGAATTGCGATGATTCCCTCAAGCATATCCTCAGCGGCGTTGGGGTCGGGCTGATGCACCATTCCCTTATAGCCGTCGCCTGTGGTACGGGGCTTGTTGGTGTATATACGGGGGATAATGATTATCTTGTCGGAAACCTTTTCCTGAACCTTTGCAAGTCTTGATATGTAATCAAGCACCGCGTCCTCGCGGTCAGCAGAGCAGGGGCCTATGACCAGCACAAGGCGGTCGTCCTTGCCTGTAAACACGTTTGTTATCTCGGCGTCGCGTATTTTCTTCTTTTCGGCGTATTCGCTCTTGAGCGGATACTTTTCCTTAAGCTCCATAGGAACGGGAAGCTTTCTGATGAATTTCATGTTGTTTTGCATAATGGGACACCTGATTTCTATTGTAAGTACACCTATTATAAACCTCTTTTCTTGTTTTGTCTACCCCTTTTGTT
Source organism: Eubacteriales bacterium (assembly GCA_045632105.1). Lineage (GTDB taxonomy): Bacteria > Bacillota > Clostridia > Oscillospirales > CAG-272 > HGM12713. Next base: position 12,163 of record JAZQVZ010000028.1, read on the forward strand.
AAAAAATAAGCATAAAACATTGACGAGCAGGGATTTTTTTGCTATTATTATAAGGTAAACTAATATAGGAGGCCGTTATGAAGGATTTCGTTAATATAACTCCCGAGGAATTGGGGAATGCTATAAAGAGCATAGGCAAGGATTGTATGCTTATTACTGTTCCCGACCGAGAGAGAGGCAGGGTCAACGCTATGACTGCCAGCTGGGGCGCTATGGGCGTTCTGTGGAACAAGAATATATGCATCTGCTTCGTGCGACCTCAAAGACACACCTACTCGCTTCTTGAGAACGAGAACAGGCTTTCTATTGCCTTCCTTGGTGGCGAGAGAAGAGATGCGGTAGCGATCTGCGGACGCGAGAGTGGAAGAGATTGCGACAAGCTTGAAAAGTGCGGATTTACCGTAAGTGAGCTTGACGGAGTTCCTGTTATAAGCGAGGCGCATACCGTTCTCATATGCAAAAAGCTTTACGAGGACGATCTTAAGGAGGGCTGCTTCCTTGATGAGGCTCTGCTTTCGAATTATGTCGCTAAGGATTATCACCGCTTCTACGTTTGTGAGATAGAAAAGGTTTACCAAAAGGGAGAGTAAAATGGATATTTTCAAGGACGTTGAGCTTCTCTGCCAAAATGCAAAAAGCGCATCGCGCTCGTTGGCTCTGGCTTCGGAGAAGGATAAAAACAATTTACTTATAAAGCTTGCCGAGCTTCTCGTAGAGGGCTCGGATAAGATAATCGAGGCAAACCGTCTTGATCTTGACGCGGCTGAAGAGAACGGTGTTCCTAAGGCTATGCTCGACCGCCTTATGATAAACGAGGGCAGAATAAAGGGAATTGCAGACTCGCTTCGCGACGTGGCGGCTCTTGATGATCCCGTAGGCAAGGGCGAGGTCTGGTCGCGCCCCTCGGGTATCACTCTGCGCCGCATAAGAGTTCCTCTTGGCGTAGTGGGTATAATATACGAGGCTCGTCCCAACGTTACCGTGGATTCTGCGGCTCTCTGCCTGAAGACGGGAAACGCCGTAGTGCTTCGTGGCGGCAAGGAGGCAATAAACACCAATAAGGCGCTTGTGGCTGTAATAAAGAAGGCTCTGCGCCTCTCGGGTCTTGATGAGGGCTCGGTAGAGCTTATAACCTCTACCTCCCGTGAGAGCGCAAACGCTCTTATGTCTATGAGAGGGCTTGTTGACGTGCTTATCCCCAGAGGAGGCAAGGGTCTTATTAAGGCTTGTGTGGAGAACTCTAAGGTTCCCGTTATTGAAACGGGCGCGGGTAACTGTCATCTTTACGTTGACGAGTGCGCCGATCTTGACAAGGCGCTTCGTGTAGCCGTAAACGCTAAATGCTCCCGTCCTTCGGTGTGCAACGCGGTAGAAACGGTATTGGTCCACTCTGCCGTTGCAGAGCGCTTCCTGCCTATGCTTAAGGATGCGTTTGACAAATACAACGTGGAGATCCGCGGATGCGAGCGCTCGACGGCGATCCTTAAAGATATAAAGGTGGCAACCGAGGTTGATTTTGACACCGAGTTTGACGATTACATCGTGGCTCTTGGCATAGTTGATTCGCTTGACGAGGCGATTACACATATCAATAAATACAGCACGGGTCACAGCGAGGCGATCATTACCGAGAATATGAACAATGCCGATCTGTTTGGCAAGAAAATAGATTCTGTTGCGGTCTACGTAAATGCTTCCACCAGATTTACCGACGGCGGGGAGTTTGGCTTTGGCGCGGAGATAGGCATCTCCACCCAGAAGCTTCACGCCCGCGGACCTATGGGACTTTACGCTCTGACCACCGAAAAATATCTTATAAGCGGCGACGGCGCCGTGAGATAAGGAGGAGCCATGGCAAAAATTTTGATAGCATCGGATATTCACGGCGACGCCGAAACTACGGCACTTTTGCTTGAGCGTTACAGGGATAGTGGAGCAGAGAAGCTGGTGCTTCTTGGCGATATACTTTACCACGGCCCCCGCAACGATCTGCCCTCGGGCTATGCGCCGAAGAAGGTCATCGAGCTGTTGAATCCCTATAAGAATGAGATACTTGCGGTGCGCGGTAACTGTGAGAGCGAGGTCGATCAGATGGTGCTTGAATTTCCCGTGCTTGCCGAGTATGCCTATATTTCGGTTGACGGCTTGAGAATATTCGCGACCCACGGACACAGCTTCAATATGGACAAGCTTCCTCCGCTGGCAGAGGGTGATATCCTGCTTCACGGACACACTCACGTTCCAGCTGCAATACCCTTTGGCGACCAAAATCTTTATGTAAATCCCGGCTCGGTATCTATCCCAAAGGAGAACTCCTCCAAGGGTTATATCCTTTATGAGAATAGAGCATTCTCATTCTGCGACCTTAACGGTGTGGAGTATAAAAGGGTGGAGATATGAAGAAAAAGTATGATATTATAAGAATTATCGCAAATATAATTTGGGTGCTTCTTGGCGGCTTTGTAACGGCTCTGGGCTGGGCGTTCTTCGGTTGTATGCTTTGTCTTACTATCGTGGGGATCCCCTTCGGGCTTCAGTGCTTCAAGGCGGCAAGACTGACCTTTTTTCCTTACGGCAAAAGGGTGGTCACCAATTACGAAAAGCACCCGATCGCGAATATGCTTTGGGCGATGCTGCTTGGTTGGGAGATAGCGGTGGCTTATTTCTTTCTTGGAATAATCAACGTTATCACTATAATCGGTATCCCTCACGGGCTTCAGTGCTTCAAGATGATGAAGCTTGCCTTCATTCCCTTTGGAGCAAGGATAGAAAAATAAAAAAACGACGGAATTTTCCGTCGTTTTTTTTATACTCTTTTTATATTTGCGCCAAGGCGCTTGAGCTTTTCAATAAGGTCCTCGTAGCCTCGGTCGATATATTCGACGTTGGATACCGTGGTGACGCCC
>JAZQVZ010000029.1:0-2545 GCA_045632105.1 Eubacteriales bacterium
GATAAGGTTCAGGCTGCTCTTGACGCAGGCGCAGATTACGCAGGCGGCGCAGAGTACGCTGATAAGATCGTTCAGGAAAACTGGTTCGATTTCGACGTAGTAGTTGCAAGCCCCGATATGATGGGCGTTATCGGTAAGCTCGGTAAGGTACTCGGTCCTAAGGGACTTATGCCTTCTCCTAAGGCTGGTACCGTTACTCCCGACGTTGCTAAGGCAGTTACCGAGGCAAAGGCTGGTAAGATCGAGTACCGTCTCGACAAGACCAACATCATTCACTGCCCCATCGGTAAGGCATCCTTCGGCGTTGAGAAGCTCACCGAGAACTTCAACACTCTCGTTGGCGCAGTTATCAAGGCAAAGCCTGCTGCTGCAAAGGGTCAGTACATTAAGAGCTGCGTAATCGCAAGCACTATGGGCCCTGGAATCAAGGTTAACCAGGCTAAGCTTGGCTAATTTAAATTCGTAATATATAAAGGATACCGCTTCGGTATCCTTTATTTTTTTGTATCTTCTTTATAAAGAAAGCTCTTGACAAAAGGGTAAAAATAGTGTAAAATATACTATGTATATATGTGTCATAAATTGCGATTTGGACAAAGATCACAATATGATATATTTATTTAAAATTTAGAAAAAAGAAAAGGAAAAAGGAGGTGCAAAATGGAGTTAATTTATGCAATTCTGATGTCTGCCGGCGCTTTTGTAGTAGCGGGCAGCGTATCGGCTGTAATATTCCGTAAGGTCGGATACAACGCGCGTAAGCGTTTGGCTGAGTCCGAGATCGGATCCGCAGAAGAGGAAGCAAAGAAGATTCGCTCTGATGCAAGTAAAAATGCAGAAACCGTAATGAAGGAAGCACTGATCAGCGCAAAGGAGGAGATCCTTAAGCAGCGTAACGAGGCTGAAAAGGAGATCAAGGAGCGCAGAGCAGATATTTCCAGAATGGAGCGCAGAATTACCCAGAAGGAAGAAAATCTGGATAAAAAGGCTGAGGCTCTTGAACAAAAGAATGAGATCCTTGAAAAGAGCATAAAGGAAAACGACGTTCTTCGCGAGCAGATCAACGAGCTTCGTCAGAAGGAGCTTCGCGTTCTTGAGGATATATCCAAGTTCTCCGCAGAGGAGGCTAAGGAAGAGCTTATGAACCGTGTTGAATCCGAGATAAAGCACGAGTTGGCGCAGAGAATTTCCGAGCTTGAAAATCAGTTCAAGGAAGACGCTGATGCAAAGGCGAAGAACATAATTTCGCTTGCAATTCAGAGATGTGCTGCGGACCACGTGGCAGAAACCACCGTTTCGGTAGTTTCCATCCCCAATGAGGACATGAAGGGAAGAATCATCGGTCGTGAGGGAAGAAACATCCAGATGCTTGAAAAGCTTACAGGTGTTGAACTTATTATCGACGATACTCCCGAGGCGATCACCCTTTCGGGCTTCGATCCCGTAAGACGTGAGATCGCTCGTATAACTCTTGAAAAGCTTATTGCCGATGGAAGAATCCATCCCTCGAGAATTGAGGAAACCGTTGAAAAGGCTACCCGTGAGGTAGAGGCAGGAATTAAGCAGGCAGGTGAGAGAGCGACATTTGACGTGGGTATCCACGGAATCAATGCTGATCTCGTAAGAATGCTTGGTAGACTTCGTTACAGAACCAGCTACGGTCAGAACGTTCTCAAGCACTCTATTGAGGTTGCTCTTATAGCGGGAATGATCGCTGACGAGCTTGGAATTGACAGCTCAGTAGCAAAGCGCGCAGGACTTCTCCACGATATTGGAAAGGCGCAGACACACGAAATGGAAGGCTCTCACGTAGAGCTTGGAGCAAATCTCGCAAAGAGATACAAGGAATCGCGTGACGTTATTCACGCAATCGAGGCGCACCACGGTGACGTTGAAGCCCAGACTATTACTGCGGTTATCGTTCAGGCAGCAGATGCAATTTCCGCTGCAAGACCCGGAGCGCGTCGTGAGGACCTTGAAAACTACATCAAGAGACTTGAAAAGATCGAAGAGATCGCAAAGAGCTTCTCTGGTGTTGACAAGGCATTTGCCGTTCAGGCAGGTAGAGAAATACGCGTAATGGTTAAGCCCGAGGAGGTAAACGACGACGGCATGAAGCTTATCGCAAGAGAGATGGCTGTAAAGATCCAGGAGGAAGTTAAGTATCCCGGACAGATCAAGATCAACCTGATCAGAGAGAGCCGCGCGGTAGATTACGCAAAATAATCCGCTCTTAGAGCGTTATCCTATATATCATATAAAGCCACAATGGTAATAGGCGAAGCAATTCGCTTGAGATAAATTGGATAAAGAGGCTGTGCATTTGCACAGCCTCTTGATTTTTTGTAAGGTTTATGGTAAAATATATTTAGAAGATAAGACGCGGAGGCGAGATGTATGAAAAAGATAGAACTTTATACCGACGGAGCATGCAGGGGTAACCCCGGCAAGGGTGGTTGGGGAGCTATACTTGTTTATGGCGGAAGAGAAAAGGAGCTTTCGGGTGGAGAGCCTATGACCACCAATAACAGAATGGAGCTTATGG
>JAZQVZ010000030.1:0-3431 GCA_045632105.1 Eubacteriales bacterium
CGGGCATATTGGAAAGATCGAGACCGGGATCTACTCCCTGTGCGAACATATTAAGCGCAACGGTCACTATATCGGCGTTTCCGGTACGCTCTCCGTTTCCGAAAAGCGTTCCCTCTACTCTGTCACCGCCCGCAAGAAGACCCATCTCGGTATCGGCAACCGCACAGCCTCTGTCGTTGTGGGGGTGGAGCGAGATGATAACGTTCTCACGGTACTTAAGGTTATCGTTCATATACTCTACCTGATTAGCGTAAACGTGAGGCATCGAGACCTCAACGGTCACGGGCAGATTTATGATCACCTTGCGGTCTGCGGTGGGCTTCCACACGTCAAGCACGGCGTTGCATATCTCAAGTGCAAACTCAGGCTCGGTTCCGGTGAAGGACTCGGGAGAATACTCAAAGCGGTAATTTACGCCCATCTCCTCGCTGTACTTGTTGAAGAGCTCGGCTCCGCTTACGGCAATATCTATGATCTCCTGCTTCGATCTCTTGAAGACCTGCTCTCTCTGCGCCACCGACGTAGAGTTATAAAGGTGTACCACGGCGTTCTTGACGCCATTGAGGCTCTCAAAGGTCTTCTTGATGATGTGCTCTCTCGACTGAGTCAATACCTGAACGGTAACGTCATCGGGGATAAGGTCTTCCTCTATAAGAGTTCTGAGGAACTTATACTCAGTCTCCGAAGCGGCGGGAAATCCCACCTCGATCTCCTTGAAGCCTATGCTTACGAGCAGCTTGAAGAATTCAAGCTTTTCCTCGAGACTCATAGGAATAATGAGAGACTGGTTTCCGTCTCTGAGATCCACGGAGCACCAAACGGGGGGCTTCTCTATATAATTTTTGGTCATCCACTTGTATTCCGTCTTAGGAGGAGCGAAATACTGTCGGGTATACTTTTCAAAGTTGTTCATAAGTAAATTAACCTTTCTGGGTTCAGGACTTCATGATCGCGCCTTCGTCTGCGCTGCTTACGAGCTTTGCGTATCTTGCAAGCCAACCGCTCTTTATCTTAGGCTCGGGAGCAACGTAAGCCGCTCTTCTTGCCTCAAGCTCCTCGTCGCTTACCTTTACGTTTACGGAAGCCTCGGGAATGTTGATCTCAATGATATCGCCTTCGTTGATAAGCGCTATATTTCCACCGGCAGCAGCCTCGGGGCTGACGTGTCCGATAGACGCTCCGCGGCTTGCGCCCGAGAAACGGCCGTCGGTAATCAGAGCTACCGTCTTATCAAGCTTCATTCCGGCAAGCGCACTCGTGGGATTGAGCATTTCTCTCATTCCGGGACCACCCTTGGGGCCCTCGTATCTGATAACGACCACGTCGCCGTCAACTATCTTTCCGCTATAGATCGCGGCAATCGCCTCGTCCTCACTGTCAAATACTCTTGCAGGACCGCTATGACAAAGCATCTCGGGAGCAACTGCGCTTCTCTTGACCACGCATCCGTTTTTAGCGATATTACCCCAAAGTATCTGAATACCTCCGGTCTGGCTGTACGGATCCTCGATAGGACGAATGGCGTTTGTATTTCTTATGTGAGCTCCCTGAATGTTCTCGCCAACGCTCTTTCCGGTAACCGTGGGAAGAGTAGTATCTATAAGGCCCTTTTTCGCAAGCTCTGCCTGAACGGCGGGGATTCCGCCTGCCATATCAAGATCCTGCATATGGGTAGGACCTGCGGGAGCAAGGTGACAAAGATTGGGAACCCTTGCGCTCATCTTGTTAAAGAGATTAAGATCAAGGCTTACGCCTGCCTCGTTGGCTATAGCCAAAAGGTGCAATACGCTGTTCGAGCTGCATCCAAGCGCCATATCACAAGCAAGTGCGTTCTCAATGGACTTCTGATTGATGATATCTCTTGCACAAACGTTGTTTCTTACAAGGTCCATTATAGCCATTCCTGCGTGCTTTGCAAGAATGGTCCTCTTGTTGCTTACTGCGGGAATGGTTCCGTTACCGGGAAGAGCAAATCCAAGTGCCTCACAAAGGCAGTTCATACTGTTTGCGGTATACATTCCGGCACAGCTTCCGCAGCCGGGGCAAGCACCGGTCTCACACTCGTTAAGCTTGCACTCGTCTATGATACCCGCCTTATACGCGCCTACGGCCTCAAAAAGCTTAGAGAGGCTAACCTCTTCTCCGTCGTAATGTCCCGCAAGCATAGGTCCGCCGCTGCAAACGAGCGCAGGAACGTTCATTCTTACCGCCGCCATAACCATTCCGGGAACGATCTTATCGCAGTTAGGTATAAGAACAAGTCCGTCAAGCTGATGAGCCATCGTCATAGTCTCTACGCTATCGCAAATAAGCTCACGGCTCGCAAGCGAGTACTTCATTCCAACGTGACCCATAGCAATACCGTCGCAAACACCGATCGCAGGGATCAGTATAGGGGTACCGCCTGCCATTCTGACGCCTGCCTTTACGGCCTCGGCGATCTTATCGAGATGGTAATGTCCGGGAACGATCTCGCTGTGTGCGCTTACGACTCCGATGAGAGGACGCTCAAGCTCCTCTTTAGTATATCCCATAGCATAAAACAAGCTTCTGTTCGGTGCTCTTTCAGCACCCTTTGTTACGTTATCAGAACGAAATGCCATAATTTTCTCCTAAAAAATATATTATAACAGTATCTCGACAGATACTTTTAACGTCAAGTCTTAGATTTTAAAATAAGCTGAACGATCACCTTTGAAAGTGCCGTTCCTATAATGCCGCAGATAACGATCTCCAGCACAGCGTTAAAGGTAACGAGAATACCTATTACGCTTATAACCGACATATTTGCCAGATTTATACCAAACGCAGAAGTGAGATCTGCGTTTCTGAAAAATATCAAAAACAAGGCCGTAAAAAATACGGTATTAAGCACCGCACCCGAGATAGAGGCGGTAATAAAGGAAATTATCTTCGTCTTGTCGATCTTGGAGACCGCCTTGAAGATAAGTCCGGACAAAAATCCCATAAGCACTCTGGGAACGAGGCACAAAACAAAGGTTGCATAAGGATTTATAGCCAAAAGTGCCGCGCCGAATGCGCTGTATCCAAAGCACTGAAAAAACGAAATAAGACCAAATACAGCACCAAATACGGTTCCCCACGCCACACCGAGCGTACACGCGCCGATCACGACGGGGATCATCAACAAGGTAACCTCCATAACACCGAGCTTCACAAATCCAAGCGGGGTGAAGCCCATCAAACCGATTATGGCAACTATGAGCGATGCCAAGACCAATCTTTTAGTTTTGTCAAAATTTCTCATTTCACACCTCTGTTTTATAACTACTCGGGAAACTCCAAAAAATGGAGTTTCCCGAAAAGCTCAAATTACTTCTTGAGCCAGCACATCATCTGACGGAGCTCTGCTCCGGTCTTCTCAAGCTGGTGCTCGCTCTCCTTGCGGCGAGTTGCAAGGAACTTAGCCT
>JAZQVZ010000031.1:0-2943 GCA_045632105.1 Eubacteriales bacterium
CAGCTGCTCCATAGCCTTTGCGGCAACGGGGCAGGTGTTAGCCGAGATAGCAAGAGCTATCAGTATCTCATCGGCGTGAAGTCTGGGGTTGTGGTTACCGAGATTTTCGATCTTCAGCTTCTGTATAGGCTCGATGACCGATACGGGAAGAAGCAGATAATCGTCGTCGATATCTCCAAGACGCTTAAGAGCATTGAGAATAGCGGAGGCAGACGCGCCCATGAGCTTGGAGGTCTTGCCCGTAACGATGCTTCCGTCGGGAAGCTCGATAGCCGCCGCAGGCTCGCCCGTAGCCTCTGCCTTTTCAAGAGCAGGAGCAACAACTCGTCTGAAGCTGGGGTCGATGTTGACCTGATTCATAATAAGCTCAGCGGTGTACACCTCGTCAGCGTCGGCATTTCCGTTACGCTTACGGCAAAGGGTATCGTAATATCTGCGAACTATCTCCATCTTGGATGCGTTGCATACGACCTCGTCGTCGGTAATGCAGTAGCCTGCCATATTTACGCCCATATCCGTGGGGGACTTGTAGGGGCATTCACCGTATATCTTCTCAAAGATCGCCTTGAGAACAGGGAATATTTCGATATCTCTGTTGTAGTTTACGGCGGTCTCACCCGTAGCCTCAAGATGGAAGGGGTCTATCATATTGACGTCGTTAAGGTCAACGGTAGCCGCCTCGTAAGCCATATTTACAGGATGCTTGAGAGGGAGATTCCAAACAGGGAAGGTCTCGAACTTTGCGTATCCCGCCTTGATGCCGCGCTTGTGATCGTGGTAGAGCTGAGAGAGGCAGGTTGCCATCTTTCCGCTTCCGGGGCCGGGAGCGGTTACGACAACCAGAGAGCGAGTGGTTTCGATGTACTCGTTCTGACCGTAGCCCTGATCACTAACTATCTTGCGCAGATTTGTGGGGTATCCCTCGATGGGGTAGTGCTTGTACACTCTCACGCCCAGATTATTAAGGCGCTTGATGAATCCGTCTACAGAGGGCTGATTAGTATACTGGGTAATACAAACGCCGCAGACAGAGATATCTATGGCGTTGAAGGCGTCGATAAGACGAAGGGTGTCCATATCGTAGGAGATCCCAAGATCTCCTCTGATCTTATTCTGCTCGATAGAGCTTGCAGACACAACGATAATGACCTCAGCGTCGTCCTTCATATTAAGAAGCATCTTTATCTTGCTGTCGGGACAAAATCCGGGAAGCACGCGGGAAGCGTGATAGTCGTCAAAAAGCTTGCCGCCAAACTCCAGATAAAGCTTGCCGCCAAAGCTCGATATTCTCTCCTGAATCTTGTTAGATTGCAAAGATATATATTTGTTATTGTCAAAACCGATAGCTTTCATTATTAACGCCCCTTGTAAAAAATCTACCCTTATATTTTAATACATTTTCTGCTTTTTTTCAATAGAAAATGCGAAAATAATCAAATTATTTTGATTTAAAGGCCGTCAACGTAGCGACAAGCAGCAAGAGCTGCAACAGCGCCGTCAGCGGCAGCGGTGGTCACCTGACGGATTTTCTTGGTTCTGCAATCACCTGCAACGAAAACGCCTGCGGTGTCGGTAAGGCAGTTTTCATCGGAAATGATGTATCCGTAATTGTCAAGAGCGGTGACGTTCTTGAAGTACTCGTTCTCGGGAGCCTGACCGATAGCGATAAACATTCCGTCGAATGCCATATCACTGCACTCTCCGCTGACAGTGTTCTTTACGGAAAGACCCGAAAGCTCACCGTTCTCGGATTTAAGACCGGTTACGATAGTGTCGTAGATCATCTCAACGTTGTCCTTGCCCTCGAGGATAGAGAGAAGCTTCTTCTCACCTGTCATAAAGGAAAGGTTCTGTATCATAGTTACCTTCTTACAGATATCGGAAAGCATTACAGCCTCCTGAAGAGCGGTGTTTCCGCCGCCTACAACGGCAACGCTCTTGTCAGTAAAGAAGGAGCCGTCACATACAGCGCAGAAGGATATACCTGCGCCGATAAGCTCATCCTCGCCTTCAAGACCGAGGTGACGGTGCTTGGAGCCTGTTGCGATTATTACGGTCTTTCCCTCGAAATCGCCGTATTCGGTGCATACGACCTTGTGATCGCCAAGGTCCTTTATAGCGGTAGCCTGAGCCAGCTCGATGGTGGCGCCATGCTCCATGACCTGCTCAAGCATTTTCTGAGCAAATTCATTTCCGCTGATCTCCATAATGGAGGGATAGTTTTCAAGCCTAGGGGAATAGGTTATCTGTCCGCCGAAGTTTTCCTTTTCAAGAAGGAGAACGCTTTTGTCTGCGCGGAGGGCGTAGAGAGCCGCGGTCATACCAGCAGGGCCTGCGCCGATTACAATAATATCGTACATAATTTCACCTTTCTAAAACAATAAAATTCGGTGAGCATTTGCACACGGGAAAACCTATGTTCCAAATGCTCACCGATGGTTTAATATCGCAAGAGCGGAAGCTTATTTGTTGTAGGACTCAGCAAACTTGCGAACGTTGGAAACGTTTACTATCTTTTCGAAGCCGTTGTCGTTTGCAACTATGAGAGTAGGAGCAGAGGTAACTGCATACTTCTTAGCTGCCTCGGGATCAACGTCAGCGTAAACCTTGGTGAAGGGAACGCCTGCATCATTCAGGAACTTCTCAGCCATCTTACAGTTGGGGCAGGTGGTGGTAGCAAACAGAATAATGTTGCCTGCAACCTTTGCCTCAACACAGTTGTCACACTTGTCAGCCTCTGCGGATTCCTTTGCAACGTCGAAGTTGTGCTTTGCGAAGGAGTTGGAGATGTTGTAAAGCTTACGGTTTCTGTACTCCTCAGCCTTACCGTCGTTCCAGTTCTGAACGGGACGGTAGTAACCGGTGATACGGCTGTAAACCTCGGTCTTTTCACCGCAGAAGGGACATACGAACTTCTCACCTGCAATGTATCCATGGGACTTA
>JAZQVZ010000032.1:0-25840 GCA_045632105.1 Eubacteriales bacterium
GATACTCTGGTGAGGAAACTCTTTCGGTATTCCTCTCCGATTATCCCTCTGTTCCCGAGTACCTCGATCTTAAGGATGAGAGAATCCTTGCTGACGTTGAGAAGGCAAGAGATATGATCTCTCTCGGACTTAAGCTCCGTAACGAAAAGCAGATAAAGATCCGTCAGCCTCTGGCTACTATGTACGTTTCTGCAAACGAGGCAAACCACAACGCTATTGAGACCTTCGGCTCTGTAATTATGAGCGAAATGAACATTGGCGAGGTAGTTGAGCTTGCAGACGCGTCGGCGCTTGAATCCAACTTCCTTACCGTAAACTTCAAGGTTGCGGGAAGAGTTCTCAAGAACCGCGCAAACGAGGTCAAGGCATATCTTGCAGAGCTTGACGCAGAGACTCAGCAGACCCTCTCCAACGCTGTAAAGGCAGGCGAGAACGTTAAGCTTAACGCTCTTGGACTTGAGGTAGAGCCCGAGGTATTCACCCTCAACTCCAAGCCTCTTGACAACGTTGCTATCTACACCAACAACGGCGAGTTTATCGCTCTTGATACCACCATCTCCGAGGAGCTTCAGAGAGCGGGAATCCTTCGTGATATAGTTCGTCAGTGTCAGGTATTCCGTAAGACTGCAGGCTTTGACGTAAGCGACAGAATCAACATCGCATTCAGCACCGACTCCGAGCTTATGAAGAGCATTATTGAAGAGAAGCAGGCACAGCTTGAGCACGACCTGCTTGCAACCTTCAGCGCTCCCACCACGGTTGAGTACACAGGCACCATCGACCTCGATGGCACTATCATCACCGTAGAGCTTCAGAGAAGATAAAAATTATACCGCACCACGTTTGTGGTGCGGTATTTTTATAAAAATTGAAACCCGCGGTACCGATGAGGTGTCCGCGGGTTTCTTCCTCGCTTATTATCTTGACTGATATATCACTTCCTGAAAGCGCCATAAAAAATCCTTTTTCAAGTTCTTTGGCGCCACCTTTCTCGAAAGAAAGGTGGCAAAAACGATACAAAAACTATCTTATTTCCTACCCGTCGAGCCGAAGCCGCCTTCGCCACGGACGGTGTCGCCCAGCTCGTCAACCACCTCGAGCTCTGCTGCATAATAGGGCGCGAAAACGATCTGCGCTATTCTCTCGCCGTCAGCGATAGTCTGCGCCTCGGCGCCGTGGTTATGAAGCGCTACCATTATCTCTCCGCGATAGTCGCTGTCGATAACTCCAACCTTGTTAGCAGGCGCAAGTCCACGCTTGCAAGCAAGTCCGCTTCGAGCGTAGATAAGTCCCACAAGACCTACGGGTATCTCCATCGCAATTCCCGTATGTATCAGCTTTGTCTGTCCTGCCTCTATTGTCACCTCGCCTCCCTCACAGGCATAGAGATCGGCTCCTGCCGCAAACTCCGAGCCGTAGGTAGGCACTATTGCATTTTCGTTAAGCTTCTTTATATTCATCTTAAATCCCATATCTATCTCTCCTTATTTTATTTAATAAAATCATATCACATATTTCGCCCTATGTCAACAAAAACCTCTTGACAAGGGCGCTTTTTATGTGTATAATATTTGAGAATAATTCTCAAATTGGAGATAAAAATGGGAAGATACAATACCGAACAAAAGAAAATACTGCTGGATTTTCTCAATTCCAACAGTGAAAATTCATATACCGTCGAGGAGATAATATCCGCCCTTGCCGACAAGGGTATCGGCAAGAGCACAGTCTATCGCCTTATGACCCAGCTGGTCGAGGAAAAGAAGGTCCACAAGAGCGCAGGCGAGGGCCGTCAGTTCCTCTATCGCATTACTGCCGACGAGGGCTGCCGCCACCATCTGCACCTTCAGTGCAAGGATTGCGGACGTGTGCTTCACCTTGACCGTCCCACCTCTGACGCTCTGCTTATGGGCGTTATGAGCGCAAAGGACTTTCTGGTCAGCGAAGAGGACACCGTGCTTATGGGTAAATGCTCCGACTGTAAGGTGAGGTCCGACAGATGAAAAAGCTGACGTCAATTATCTGTCTGCTCCTTATCGTCGCCCTGCTACCCGTATTTTCGTCCTGCCAAGCTCCCGATGACGACGGCAGAATAACCATCGTCTGCACCCTTTTCCCACAGTACGATTGGGTGAAAAATATAGTAGGAAACAGCGACAAGATAGATGTAACTCTGCTTATCAAGAACGGCTCCGACCCCCACAGCTATCAGCCCAGCGCCAAGGACGTAATGGAGATTTCAAGCTGTGATATGATAGTATATCAGGGCGGCGAGGCAGACCTTTGGGTACAGGAGGCCATTCAAAGAGCCAACGCCGAGAGCACCGTCAAGGTTGCCCTCTCTGAGATAGAGGGAATGACCCTCCGCGACATCTCGGCTTCCTCCCACTCCCACGAGGAGCACGATCACGACCATAGCCACGAAACCACCGACGAGCATCTTTGGCTGTCGCTGTCAAATGCAATTACGGCTACAAAAGCGCTGACAGAGGCAATATGCGCCCTCGATCCCGACGGCGAGGAGATCTACAAGCAGAACTCTGCAGAATACATATCCCGCCTTACCGATCTTGACAATGAGTACCGAAGCGCTACCGAAAGTATTACCGACAGCTTTGTGCTCTTTGCCGACCGCTTCCCCTTCGTCTATCTCCTCGAGGACTACGGAATAGACTATTCCGCCGCCTTTGAGGGCTGTAGCGCAGACGTTGACGCGGGATTTGACACTGTGCTTTCTCTTATAAAGGAAGCAGATGCTCACGGCGTAAAATATATCGCCGTCACCGAAAGCTCCGACAAGTCGCTTGCCACGACCGTTGCTTCGTCGGCAGGATCGGACATTGAAATAATCGTTATGAACTCGCTCCAGAGCGTCACCTCCCGACAGATAGACGAGGGGGCTGACTATATCGGCATAATGAGAGAAAACCTCAGTGCGCTGAAAACTCTCATTGGAGCAGAATAAAGGAGAACGAAATGGTACAAATAAGATGCAACGGCCTCTCTCTCGGCTACGAGGGACAGACCGTTTGTGAGAATTTGAATTTAGAAATATCCGAGGGCGACTACCTCTGCATCGTGGGCGACAACGGCTCAGGCAAAAGCACCCTCGTAAGAGCTTTACTCTCGTTGAAGGCACCCGCAAGCGGAAGCGTAGAGCTGTGTGGCGACATTACGCAAAGCGACGTTGGATATCTCCCCCAGCAGAGCGAGGAGCAAAAGGATTTCCCCGCATCTGTGGAGGAGGTAGTGCTGTCGGGCTGTGTTTCCCGCCTTGGAAGGCGCTTCTTTATGGGTAAGGCTGAACGCCTTGAGGCTATGCAGAATATGAAAATGATGGGCGTATACGACCTTGCAAAGAAGAGCTACCGCGACCTGTCGGGCGGACAAAAGCAGAGAGTTCTGCTTGCCCGCGCTCTCTGCGCCGCAAAGAAGATACTTATTATGGACGAGCCCGTTTCGGGGCTTGACCCCCGCGCTACCGCCGAGATGTACGAGCTTATCCACCACCTGAACAAGCACACACACACCACTATAATAATGGTGACCCACGACGTAGACAACGCCCTGCGCGATGCAGGAAGAGTGCTTCGTATGGGCAGAGCTCCCGAGATCTTCGAGAATACCGAGGACTATCGCGCGGCATACCTTTCGGGAGGTGAAAGATAATGAGCTTCCTTGAAATACTTTACGAATACTTTTCCTATGAATTCGTGTGGTTTGCGCTTATCGTAGGCACACTTATAGCCCTCTGCTCCTCGCTTTTCGGCGTGGCGCTGGTGCTGAAGAGATTTTCATTTATCGGCGACGGACTTTCCCACGTAGCCTTTGGCGCGCTGGCTATCGCTACTATAATGAACGTCACGGACAATATGCTCATAGTCCTCCCCGTAACCGTGGTCTGCGCAGTCCTGCTCCTGAAAACGGGACAGAACACCAAGATAAAAGGCGACGCCGCCATAGCGATGGTGTCTGCGGGAGCGCTGGCGATAGGCTATCTGCTGATGAATATCTTCTCAAGCTCGGGCAACGTGGCAGGCGACGTCTGCTCCACTCTGTTCGGCTCATTCTCGATAATCACTCTGTCGAGAGTCGAGGTTGCGCTCTGCATAATACTGTCGGTGGCGGTTATAGTCTTATTCATTCTGCTTTATAACAGAATATTCGCAATAACCTTCGACGAGGGCTTTGCAAGAGCCTGTGGCATAAAGGCATCGCTTTATAACCTTTTCGTAGCGGTCATTACGGCGGTAATAATCGTATTGGCTATGAACCTTGTAGGCTCTCTGCTTATCTCGGCTCTGCTCATATTCCCCGCCCTGTCGGCAATGAGAGTGGCAAGAAGATTCAAATCGGTAGTGATCTGCTCTGCGGTGATCTCCACCCTCTGCGCGATATTCGGCATACTTGCGGCGATACTCTGCTCGACACCCGTAGGCCCCACGATAGTTGCAATAAATATAGTTGCATTTGGGGTTTGTTATATAGTAGGAAAGATCAAAAAGAGATCCTGACAAAAAGCTTCCCGCCTTCAAAAAGGCGGGAAGCTTTTTGTTTTAATCTATCATCTCTCTGAATCTCTTGGCTCTCTCAAGCGCCAGAGCCGCAAAGCCACGGAAATCAAGATCCACGCCCTGCTTCCACTCGGAAAACATTCCGTCAAAGCCAAGCTCAGACAATATCTCAACCTGCTGAGGCACTGAAATATCAAATCCCATACCCGCAGAAATAATAATATTTCTCATATAACTCTCCAAAAGGATATTACACCTAAAATATATCATTATGAAAGAAAATTGTCAAGTAAAAAAGCAAAAAGATTGACAAAAGACAAAAGCGGTGATATAATAAATATTAGTATAATTTTTAGAACGGAGAAAGATAATGAAAAGAGATTTTATTCGCTCCATATATGAAGATACCGCCGCATTTGCAGGCAAAGAGGTAACTCTTGGCGGCTGGGTGCGTAATCTTCGCGACAGTAAGGCATTTGGATTTATTGACCTTAACGACGGAAGCTGCTTCAAATGTGTTCAGGTGGTTTTCGAGCGTGAAAAAATATCCAACTATGACGAGATAGCAAAGCAGAACGTAGGCGCGGCAGTAGTTGTAAAGGGTATCGTTGAGCTTACCCCCGCTATGAAGCAGCCCTTTGAGATAAAGGCTACTGAGATATCCGTAGAGGGTACATCTACCCCCGAGTATCCCCTTCAGCCCAAGCGTCACACCGTGGAATTCCTCCGCGAGCAGGCGTATCTTCGCCCCAGAACCAACCTCTTCTCGGCTGTGTTCAGAGTAAGAAGCGAGGCTGCATTCGCTATTCATAAGTTCTTCCACGACAGAGGCTTCGTTTACGTTCATACTCCCATCGTAACCGCATCCGACTGCGAGGGCGCAGGTGAGATGTTCAGAGTTACCACTCTCGACATGGACAACCCTCCCCGCAAGGAGGACGGAAGCATCGACTTCTCTCAGGACTTCTTTGGAAAGTCCGCAAACCTCACCGTTTCGGGTCAGCTCGAGGGTGAGACCTATGCTCTTGCATACGGTAAGATCTACACCTTTGGTCCTACCTTCCGTGCAGAGAACTCCAACACCGCAAGACACGCGGCTGAGTTCTGGATGATCGAGCCCGAGATCGCATTTGCCGACCTTAACGACAATATGCAGCTGGCTTGGGATATGATCCAGTTCATTATCCGTCACGTTATGGAAAACTGCCCTCAGGAGATCGAGTTCTTCGACAAGTTCGTTGAAAAGGGACTTCTCGACAGACTTACCGCTCTTGCAAACAGCGACTATAAGAAGGTAACCTACACCGAGGCTGTTGATATACTCCAGAAGAGCGGCGCAGACTTCAAGTATCCCGTTGAATGGGGCATCGACCTCCAGACCGAGCATGAGAGATACCTCACCGAGCAGGTATCCAAGTGTCCCGTATCCGTTATCGACTATCCCAAGGAGATCAAGGCGTTCTATATGCGCCTTAACGACGACGGCAAGACCGTTGCCGCTATGGACCTTCTTGTTCCCGGTGTCGGCGAGATCATCGGCGGCTCTCAGCGTGAGGAGCGCATCGACGTTCTCACCTCGAGAATGGCTGAGTGCGGTCTTAACGAGGAGGACTACTGGTGGTACTGCAACCTCCGTCGCTTTGGCGGAACAAAGCACGCAGGCTACGGACTTGGCTTTGAGCGTATCATTATGTACCTCACAGGCGTATCTAATATCCGCGACGTAATACCCTATCCCAGAACGGTAGGAAATGCTGAATATTAATAAAAAAGCCGACGGAATTTCCGTCGGCTTTTTATTATTCTCTGTCCACCGTTACTACCGTAAAGTAGTTGGGGTCCATCTCGCTTATCTTTGCGCTTATCTCGTCCTTGACCGTCTGGTCGCTGTCCTTTACCTCAAAGGGAACGGTCACGTCGAAAATAAGATTTGTGTGGGTAGTACCCTCAACGAAGCGGAAATCGTGAATTCCAAGGCGCTCGTCGATCTCCTTCACCGCCGCAAGAACTCTTGCACGAAGCGCGCTGACACGCTCGTCGTCGGTAACTATGGGGTCCATATGTACGGTAGCGCGTACACCGAGGTCGGTGTAAAGTCTTTTTTCTACCACGTCTATAACGTCGTGGGTGACGAATACGTCGGCTGCACCGTCAACCTCAGCGTGGAAGGACGCGATAGTGTTTCCGGGACCGTAGTTGTGCACTACCATGTCGTGAATGGAAAGTATCTCGGGATATTCCTTGGTGATAGCAACGATGCCCTCTACCACCTCGGGCTCGGGAGCCGAGCCGAGAATGGAATTCTTGGTATCGTTGAGTATCTTGATGCCTGCAATGAAGATTATTACCGCTACCGCAACACCCATATATGCCGAGGTCTCAAAGCCTGTAAGGCTGGATATAACAGCCGCCACAAGCACCGCCGAGGTAGCGATAGCATCAGACAGGCTGTCGGCAGACGCCGCTCTTATAACGTCGGACTTCAGCTTCTTTGCAGCTGCGCGACCGAAAGCAAAGAGCCAGAGCTTGACTACTATGGACACGCCGAGTATCACCAGCACAAGCGTGGTGTAGGTAGCCTTGACGGGCGACAGTATCTTTGTTACAGACTCGCTGAGCAGCTCAAAGCCCACCGTCAATACAAGAAAGGAAACTATCATTGACGCCACGTATTCTATACGGGCGTGACCGAAGGGATGATCGCGGTCGGCAGGCTTTGCCGATATCTTGAAGCTTATCAGCGACACCACCTGAGAGCCTGCGTCGGACAGGTTGTTCATTGCGTCAGCCGTGATAGAAATAGCTCCGCTGATAATACCCGCAATCAGCTTTATAACAGCCAGCAGGAAATTGAGCGCGATGCCGATATAAGCCACCGCGCTTCCGCAGGAGCGGCGCTCCTCGGGGCTTTCGCCATTCTTATAGTTTTTCACCAAAAGCCTGAATATAAGATCTGTCATATCTTCTCCTAAAATCTGAAATACAAAAAGGGGTCGTAGCCCGAGCCTACTATATAGGCAAGCGAGCACAAAAACGCCGTAAGAGGCAGAATTATATCAATAGAAGCAAATCGCTTCTTTATTTTCAAATATACACGCTTTGGCAGAGGCGTAGCCCCCACCGTCATTATTGCCATAAAGGGCAGATTTCTCAAAAGATCGTACGAAAAGCTCGGACTTACCGTGCCTTTAACTCCAACGCCTATAAGGGTAAACGCGCTAAACCCTTCGACACTTTTGTCAGAGGCAAATATCACCCAGCCAAGCCCTATGAGAGTCAAAGCGTAGCAGTGCCGCAAGGAGGGTGGAATTCGTTCTAAGACCCTGCTCAAGAAAGCCTTCTCAATAATAAGGATAAGGGCAAAATACAGTCCCCAGAGCAGAAAATTCACCTCTGCGCCGTGCCATATGCCCGTAAGCGCCCAGACGATAAGCAGATTTCGGTAGGTCTTAACCCTCCCTCCTCTGTTGCCGCCCAAGGGGATATAAACGTATTCCCGAAACCAAGAGGAAAGGGTGATATGCCACCTTCTCCAGAATTCGGTAATGCTTTTTGAAATATAGGGGTAATTGAAGTTTTGAGGAAACCTGAAGCCGAATACTCTGCCAAGCCCCACCGCCATATCAGAATATCCCGAAAAATCGAAATATATCTGCATAGCGAAAAAGAAGACGGCAAGAAGAGTATCTGCAAAATAGCCGCTTCCGCCAAGGCTCTCCCACATCTGACCTGCGCTGTTGGCAAGCATCACCTTTTTGGCAAGTCCTGCGCAAAAGGTCCGCAGACCGTCAGCAATGTCCGAAAGACGGTGCTCCCTCTGCCAAAGCTCACGCTCCACGTCGGCATAGCGGACGATGGGCCCTGCAATAAGCTGAGGAAAAAGCGACACGTAAGCGCCAAAGGTCACAATGCTGCCTGTGGCTCTTACCTCACATCGGTAAACGTCGATAACGTACGACAGCGCCTGAAAGGTATAAAAGGATATACCCACCGGCAGACCCATTCTAAGTGGGTCGAAATACTTAAAAAGCGCAAGCTGTCCTATATTGTAAGCCACCGCTGTTGCAAGGACTGCGCACCCTATTTTTTTATTGCCGCTGACACGCCTTATCCAAAGGCCGAACCCAAGGTCGGCAAGGATAGTAAGCAGCATCAGCGGCAGATATCTCGGCTCTGAGAAGCCGTAAAAGCAAAGCCCACTGACAAAAAGCCAGCAGTTGCGAAAGCGCGTGGGCAATGCGAAATATATTCCCACCGTCAAGGGCAGAAATAAAAATATAAATTCAAGCGAAGAAAACAGCATCTCGATCTTCCTTTCGGTTATGTAAACTCAAAAGACCGATGCCGTAATTTTATTTTCCCAGCGCTCTCTCTACCTCAGCCGCCGCAGAAAGTATACCGATTCTGCCACTCTCGTAGGTAAGACCGCCCTGAAGGTATGCGGTGTAGGGCTCACGGAGAGGGCCGTCGGCAGAAAGCTCGATAGACGAGCCCTGTGTGAAGGCTCCCGCTGCCATTATTACCTTGTCCGAATATCCGGGCATTTCCCAAGGCTCGGGGGTAACGAAGGAGTCAATGGGCGAGCCTGCCTGAATTCCTCGGCAGATAGCGCAAAGCCCCTCGGGCGAGTGAGTGATCACCGCCTGTATTATGTCGTAGCGCTTCTCGTTCCATTGAGGCTCGACCTCAAAGCCAAGACCGCGCTCACCGAATATATACGCCGCAAGATGCGCCGTTTTCAGCGCCTGCGCCGTAGTATGGGGTGCATAGAAAAGTCCCTTATACATACTCTTGGTCTGTCCAAGCGTAGCGCCAACCTCAAGTCCGCAGCCCACAGAGGTCAGGCGGTAGGAGGCAAGCTCAACCGCTCTTGCAGTACCTGCGATATAACCGCCGCTCTCAGCCATTCCGCCGCCGGGGTTCTTAATAAGCGAACCGATTATCATATCGGCGCCTACCGCAGTAGGCTCACGCTCCTCGGTAAACTCGCCGTAGCAGTTATCCACCACCACGTAAGCGTGAGGACACATAGGACGGACAAAGGAGATTATATCCCCTATCTCTGCAACGCTCAAGGTCTTGCGGTTGAGATAACCCTTGGAGCGCTGAATAAAGATGACCTTTATTCTCTCGCCCTCTGCTTCGATAACGCTCTTGATCCTCTCGCGATCAATGCTTCCGTCGGCAAAAAGGTCTGCCTGACGGTACTCTACACCGAAATCACGGAGCGAGCCGTTACCGGGTGTGCCCGTGTTACCGATCACCTCGTCAAGAGTATCGTAGGGCTTGCCCGCAATAGAGAACATAATGTCCCCCGGACGGAGAAGACCGAAAAGACCAATTGTCAGAGCCTGAGTTCCGTTCACGATGCTGTGGCGCACGAATGCCGCCTCGGCATCCATAACGTCAGCCCATACTGCATCAAGCACCTCACGTCCGCGGTCATCGTAGCCGTAGCCGCTGGTGGGAGCGAAGATAGCGTCGCTTACGCGATGCTCCTTGAAGGCGTCCATTATCTTTTTCGTGTTCTTAAAGGACACGCTGTCTATATCGGCAAAGATGGGAGCGAGTTCTCGCTCCGCATCCTGCGCTAATTTTATTATTCTATCAGAGAATTCCATTTAATCAGCCTCTTGCTAAAATATACTTTTCAGAAAGGTCGATGCACGCCTCAACGTCACCCATATCGCAGACCTCAACCGAGGTGTGGATATTTCTTGTGGGAATAGACAGCGCGCCCGCCATAGAGCCGCCTGCCATCAGCTGCATAGAGCCTGTGTCGGTACCGCCTGCGCTGATTATCTCACGCTGAACGGTGATCTTCTCTCTCTTTGCAATGTCAATAAGCGTATTTACCACCTGCTCGTGGCAGATAGCCGACGCGTCCTTTATCTTCACCGCAACGCCCTTGCCTACCGAGCAAGCCATAGGAGAGGAGCCAATGGCATCGCCCGTAAGGGTAACGTCAAAGCAGAGAGATTCGGTAGGCTGAATGCCGTAGGTAGCGGGAACGCTTCCGCGACAGCCGACCTCCTCCTGCACGGAGAATACGAAATACACGTCATTCTTAAGCTCGACCTTAGAAAGTCTTTCTGCAAGCTCGAGAAGCACAAGACAGCCCACGCGATCGTCAAGGGGTCTGCCCGCTACTCTCTTTCCTGCAAGGCGATAAAGCTCGGGAGCGGCAACAAAGGAGTCGCCTATTCTCACTCTTCTCTCTGCCTCGCGCTTGCTCGACGCGCCGATATCAATATACATATCGTCAGCCTTCAGCTTGTCAAGCTTTGCCTTTGCATCGGGAACGATAACGCCCACAGTGCCGTTTTCGGACACTACCTTGCTGTATGCAAGCGCGCCAAGGTCAACGCCGCCAATGGTAGCCACACGGATATATCCGCTGTCCTCGATGAAGTTAACGAGAAGTCCTATCTCGTCCATATGAGCGCAGAGCATTATTCTGCCCTCGCCCTCACTGCCCTTCTTGCGGGCTATAAGATTTCCCAGAGCGTCAACGGTTACGTCGTCTACAAGGGGAGTAATCTTTTCTTTAATAATTTCTCTTACTTTCGCCTCTCTGCCCGAAATCGAGGGAGCCGCGCAAAGCTGTTTAAGTGTAGTATAAAGATTCATATTTTAATTAAGAAGTCCCTTTTCAAAAATGTAATCAACTACCTCGGTAGTAGTCTGCTCGTGTCCCTTAATGCTGGGGTGGTTCTCAGCGCCCATCTTGTTCTGCTTATTTTCAGCAATGATCAGACGGTAGATACCTGCGCCCTCGCCGCCAAGCTCGTTTACTGCAGCATCTATCTGCTTGATAACGTCGGTATCCTCGGAGATATTCCACCAGATACCGCTGATCCAAAGAATAGGAGTGTCAGCTCCGTACTTTGCATGAACGGTGTTGATAAGCTCCTTGACCGCGCTCTTTACTCTTCCGATTATGGAAGCATCCTTATCCTGCGCAAGATAGAAGTCGTTGGTACCAAGGTTGATAATAACAAGGTCGGGCTTTCTTGCGAAATCGTAGTCGGTTCTCTGGTCACGCTTGTAGGAGTACTTGCCGTAGAAGTTGGTGATATCGTCAAACCAGCTGGAAGCAATACCGATACCGCTCTCGGAAACGATGGAGTAGTCAGCGCCAAGAGCCTCTACGGTACGGAAAGCGTAGCCCATAGTAGCATCCTCCCAGTCAGCGCCGTTTTCACCCTGTGCTGCGGAGATAGTGCTGTTGCCTGCCGCACCCATTCCGCAGGTAAGAGAGTCACCGATTATCTCGATGTAGTATTCCTTATCCTCGGGCTTATCAAGAAGATAACCCGTTACGTTTATGTTGCTGATAGAGAGAAGCGCGTAGTTAGCCTCGGTCTGCTTTACTATTCTGATATTATGCTCACCCTTCTCAAGGTCGGTAGCGATAGTAACGGTATTTGCGCCCTCTTTAACGTGGCAGTTAGCCCAGCGACGAAGAGCGTTACCGTTGGGGTCCTTCTCCATGTAGAAGTCCTCACTGCGAACACCGTCAACGTAAATGGTAAGATATGCCTCGTTGTCATTTACACCCTCGCAGAGTATCTCAGCGGTAATGTCGCCCTCTGCTACTACGTTAAACTCAATACCCGTAGCGCTGTGGTCGAAGCAGATTCCCTTTGTCGCGTCAAGCATAGTTCTGCCAAGTCTTTTGATATTGGCAACAGACGCTTCATCAGTGAAGGTGTAATTCTTGTTTTCAAGAACCGCATCCTTATAGGGATTCTCGGTAACCTCCTCGGTGGGAGTATCGCCAACATCCTCGGTAGGCTTCTCAGTAGGCTTCTCGGTGGGAACCTCGGTGGGCTCGCCTGTGGGAGCCTCGGTATCAGGGTCTTTGTTGCAGCCGAAAAGCGCCAAGGGAAGCACTGCCAAAGCCAGAATAGCGGCTACTATCATAAGTATCTTCTTCATAAATTTTCCTCTCTGATTATTTATTTTTTATCTCAATAATAAAATTCTTCAGATCTGTCGATGCAATTATGTGCCCCGACTTGTTGGGATGATTTGCAGCTCCCGACGTGTTTTCGGTCAATCTGCAGGAATATATTCCCGCACTCTCTCCGCCAAGAGTATCTATCGCCGCCGAAACAGCGTCAAACATACACTCACCCATAGCTCCGTACGCCCAAAGGATAGTAACCTCAGCTCCGTAAGAGCTTCTTACAAGCTCCATAAGCTCAACGGCTCCCGCCGTGACCGCCTCGGACTCACTTTCAAGAAAATGATCGTTAGTGCCGAGATTTATCACCACCATATCGGGTACTCTCGAAAAGCTGTAATCGGTGTCTTTATCTCTGCAATAGGAAAGCTTGGTGTAAAAGTCCTTTATAGGATCAAACCAGCTCTTTGCAATACCTATTCCACTTTGAGATACCACCGAGCAATCAGCTCCAAGATCCTCAGCCGCCAAAAATGCGTAGGTATAGGTTCCGTCCTCGTAGGTAGCATTCTGCGCGTCGGTGTTTACGCTGGTACCGAGATTACCCATTCCGCAGGTGATGCTGTCGCCGATAAACTCGATATAATAATCGCGATTCTCGGGAGCCGCGGTCAGATGTCCGTCAATAACGAGGGTATGCAGCTCTGCCGTGGAATATCTTGCCTCGGTCTGCTTAAGTATGCGGATATTATGCTCGCCCGCCTCCTTGATCTCTGCTATGGCTATTCTTTGCGGATGACGGCCACCCGATACCGCGTATCTGGTTTTCTGTCTTACACCGTCAACGAAAACGGTAAAGTAGGTTTCGGCATTGGTCTTTACGTCTATGTAGACCGTGCCCTGCATTACGCCGTTGAACTCAATGCCCGACGCCGTATGGTCGCATACGATACCACTGTCGGTGATCTCGTATCTACCCCACATTTTCAGCTTGTCGACGTTCTCGGCAAGAGATATCTCCTCGCCCTTGATCTCCTCGGTCGCCTCGGTAGGCTTCTCGGTAGGCGCCTCAATCTGTGTATCGGTGGGCGCAGTATCGTTACAGCCTATCAAGCCTATGGGCAAAAGTGTCAATATCAAAAGCAGGGACGTCAGTATCCTTACGGCTTTCATGCCTGCCTCCGCGCCGCAAAATCCTCTGTCAGCGCCGCCGCAGTATCACGAACCGCCTCGTAATCGTCAAGACTTGCAACGCAAGCGGGAGAATGGAGATATCGGGTAGGAACCGATATCGCAAGTACCTTTATTCCATAGAGGCGCTTGTGTATCTTTCCTGCGTCGTTTCCGCCTGCAACGTATCTCTTTATCTGAGCCTTGATTCCCTTTTCCTTTGCAAGAGCAAGGGTACTGTCAACAAGCTCGCGGTCGTATATGGTCGCTCTGTCAGCCACCGATATTACCGCTCCTCCGCCTACCTCAGCAACGCGTCTGTAAGAAGCGGTCTTGGGCAGGTCGCAGATAGCCGTTGTTTCAAGGGCTATTGCAAGATCGGGCTTTACGATCTCTGCAGTGCTTCCCGCGCCCGAGTTGCCTATCTCCTCACGAACGGTAAAGCAGAAGAATATCTCAGCATTTATCTTGGGGGGCTGCTTCTTGTATCTCTCCATAATTTCAAGGAGAGCCACGCAACCCATTCTATCGTCAAGAGCCTTGCACTTGACCGTTCTGTTATCCTTACCGAAGCAATAGAATTCGGAATCAAAGGTTCCAAGGTCGCCGATAGCTATCACCTTCTCTGCCTCCTCCTTGGAGGAACAGCCGATGTCTATAAAGAGCTTGTCAGCCTCGGTAGCGTTCTCACGCTCTTCCTTTTCCTTGTGGTGTATCGCCTTGGAGCAGATAAGACCCGAAACAAGTCGGTCGCCTGCGCAAAGGGTCACCTTGCGCCCTGCCAGCACCTCGGGAGAGATGCCTCCTACACAGCCAAAGGTCAGCATTCCGTCGGAGCGAACTCCGTCTATCATAAATCCAACCTCGTCCATATGAGCGCAAAGCATAATTCTTGCGGGGCTCTCGCCCTCGCCTATTCTCATTTTACATATAAGGCTTCCAAGTCTGTCAACCGCAATTGCGTCGGCAGAAAGCTCGGCTCTCGCGCGTATTGCATCTCTTACTCTGTCCTCGCCACCCGAGGGACCGAACTCAAGCGAGAGCTCACGTATCATTTCAAGAGTATCAAGTCCTCTTATATCTCTCATAACAGCACCTCCCTCTTGGCAAACGCCTCGGCTATTGAGCGAGAGGTAATAAATCCGCATACCAGATCGTAAAGCGATTTGATATCCTTATCGCCTATCACCTCGTTGTAGGTGTGCATATTGCGCAGAGGAAGTCCGATGTCTACCACAGGAATACCGTCTGCCACAAGATTTACAGCCACCGCATTGGTGCCCGTAGAGGTAGGAGCGGCGCATATCGAATGCGCTATCTCCTTTTCCTTGCAAAGAGCGATAACGCTCTTGGTAAGCGCTCTGTCGGTGGATGCCGAGAAGGCAACCGACACGCCCTTACCCATATCTACCGTTTCTCTCTCGGGGGTATCGGGGCCTGCTCCGAGATTTACGTCGATGACCATAGCGTAATCGGGCTCGATATCAAAGCAAGCGGGCATTACGCCGCCGCCCGAGTGACCGGTTTCTTCTCTTGCCGAGAAGCAAAGATATACGTCACCTGCAAGCTCCTCAGCGGGAGTAGAGATGATAGCTCTTGCCGCAATCGCTCCGCAGGCCTTGTTGTCAAAGCTCTTGCCTGCTATATATTCATCTCCAAGGCTCGAGTACACGGGAGCAAAGCCCACGGGAGTGCCGATAGGACATATCTCCTCAAGCTCCTCCTTGGAATAACCCTCTCCAACGTCAACTATAAGCTCGCTGATCGCGGGAAGCTTGCCGCTATCCGCGCTGCGAAGATGAGGGGGCATCGAAGCCACAACTCCGCGAAGCTCCTCCTTGCCATAGGCTATTACGTCTGCCGCCTGCATTATAGATGGGTCAAGACCGCCAACGTTTACTATTCTCAAAAATCCGCCGTCAAGCACGTCGGACACAAGCATTCCCACCTCGTCGAAGTGAGCGTCGACGAATATTGCGGGAGCGTTATCTCTTGCGCATTTCTTGAGCATAGTGATATTTCCCACTCTGTCAGAATATACGCTGTCGAAATCGCCGCCGTATATTTCCTTTATCTTGTCGGTGGCTCTGTATTCAAAGCCCGACACGGACATAAGTCCGCACAGCTTTAAAATATCGTTTCTTAATACTTCTTTCATTTTACCTCTTATCAGCCCCAATATTTCTTGTCAAGGCTTCTGTACTGTATCGCTTCTGCGATGTGATTTGATCTTATTATTTCCGAGGCGTCCATATCCGCTATGGTCCTCGCAACTCTCATAACTCTGTCGTAACCGCGCGCCGACATACCCATTCGCTCGTAGGCTGCCTTAAGTATAGCTCCTGCGGCGGCGTCGGTAACGCAATATTTACGGATAGACGCCGAGTCGAGCTGGGCGTTGCTCCATATCTTCCTCTCCCCTGCATCGCTCATTCGCTCAAGAGCAAATCTACGAGCGCGGCTTACTCGCTCACGAATGACCTCCGAGCGCTCCGTGGGAGCAGACTCTGCCGAAAGCTCGTCGTAAGAAAGCGAGGGAAGCTCGATCTGAATATCTATTCTGTCAAGCATAGGTCCGCTTATCTTGGAGATATATCTCTTAACGTCAGCAGGACTGCAGGTGCAGGGCTTAGTGGGATGACCGAAATATCCGCATCGGCAGGGGTTCATCGCGCCTACCAGCATAAACGAGCAGGGGTAGGTCACTCTTCCGCTTGCGCGGGTTATGGTCACGCGCCTGTCCTCGATAGGCTGACGCAGAGCGTCGGTAACGCTCTTGGGGAATTCGGGAAGCTCGTCAAGGAAGAGCACTCCGTTGTGCGCCAGCGACACCTCTCCGGGCAGAGGATTTACTCCTCCTCCCACAAGGCTGACGGCGCTCATTGTGTGGTGAGGTGAACGGAAGGGACGCTGAGGAAGAAGCGAAACTCCCTCGGGAAGCACTCCCGCTACCGAATGTATCTTAGTTACCTCAATGCTCTCCTCAAAGTCGAGAGGGGGCATTATCGTGGGTATTCTCTTTGCCAGCATAGACTTTCCCGTACCGGGAGGGCCTATGAGCAATATGTTATGTCCGCCTGCGGCGGCTATCTCGATAGCTCTCTTTGCCATTGCCTGACCCTTTACGTCGGCAAAATCAAGAGCGCTGCTTCTCACGGCATTCTCGAATGCTCCTCTGTCGCACTGAACGGGGCTGAGCCTCTCTTCACCGTTAAGGTGCTTTACGAGCTCGCGCGCGTTCTTGACCGAGTAGACGGTAATTCCCTCTACTGCCGCAGCCTCACCGGCGTTCTCAGCAGGAGCGTAAAATTCCTTAAATCCCGCATTTCGAGCCGCCACGCACATACAGAGTATTCCTCTGACGGGGCGCACCTCACCCGAAAGCGAAAGCTCACCGACGAAGCACTTGTCCGAAAGATCGGCCTCATAGCGGATCATTCCTCCGCAACGAAGTATTCCCATAAGGATAGCTACGTCAAAGCCCGAGCCCTCCTTACGCCTGTCGGCAGGAGCGAGATTGAGCATTATCTCCATAGCAGGAAAGCGGAAGCCGCTGTTCTCACAAGCGGTGCGAACTCTTTCCTTTGCCTCCTTGACCGCCATATCAGGAAGTCCCACAAGCTCAAAGGACGGCATTCTGGATTGAGCGTTGCACTCAACGGTAACTATGTACCCATCTATTCCAAAAAGACCTGCGCTGTACGCCGCTGATAACACAATGCTCACCTCCAAAAAAACTATATACACAATTATTTTATCATATATTCAAGGATTTTACAATACTATCTTTAAAATAATATAGTTATAATACTAAATATGGCAAAATCTTATTGCAATTTTACGAAAATAAAGTTATAATAAACCTAACGACAAGGATCTACACGGAGGAAAAAATGAACGTCACCGTAAAGTCCCTCAGGGTTGCCTCCTGTGACGGAGTACATAGCCTTGCGGGAACTCTTTATATACCCGACGGAGAAATAAAGGGATTTGTCCACGTTCTCCACGGAATGATCGAATATATGGCAAAATACGAGCGGATAATGACCGAAATAGCAGAGGCTGGCTGGCTCTGCTTTGGCTATGACCATTTGGGTCACGGAAATACCGTCAACAGCAAGGACGAGCTTGGATATATCGCCGAGCGTGGCGGCTGGGATCTTCTCTGCCGTGACGTAAGGGTGTTCGCAGACAGGGTTATCGAGGAATACTCAAACGGACAGGACCTGCCCTACGTTCTTATGGGGCACAGCATGGGATCCTTTATTGCCCGCATTGCCGCCCAGAAATATATCAAGCCCCACAAGCTCATAATTATGGGCACGGGCAAGGAGCACCCTGCCGTAGATGCAGGACTTGCTCTCATTGGAGGAGTAAAGCTCTTCTACGGAGGACACCACGTTTCGCAACTCCTCTACAAGCTGGTGTTCGGCAACTTCAACGGAAGCTTTGACGACACCGCAGACGCCCCCGGCGCATGGCTTACATCCGACGTGGAGCATAGAAAAAGATTTTCAAGCGACCCTCTCTGCTCCTACAAATTCTCCACCGCCGCTATGAGCGACCTGCTTCGACTTTTGAAGCATTCCAACAGCCGCGAGTGGTACAAAAAGCTTGATAAAAGCATTCCCGTGCTTCTGGTGTCGGGTAAGCTCGACCCCGTTGGTGGCTACGGAAAAGGAATCGATAAAATTTTCCAAAGGCTAAAAAAGCACGGCTTCAAGGCGGAATGCAAAATTTATGAGGACGGACGCCACGAGATATTCAACGACACCTGCCGTCACGAGCTTCGAGAGGATATTCTTAACTTTATAAATTAAAGAATTTTGAGCATACTATCAACAAACTCATTTAGGAGGATCTATGGATAGTATCTCGCAAAATAAAATGCTTTGCAAATTTAAAAATTGCGCCCAAAAGCTTTCCTCGATGAAGCTTGAGGACGACCTTGACCTTTCTCTGCGAATGACCGCCGATGACGAGGGCGAGCGTAAAGTATTCTTTAATAAAAGCATTAAAAGCAAGACCGAGCTTTCGCTCCTCAAGGCTCTCGGGGCGATGTTGGCAATAGGAGTCTGCATCTGGGCGCTCTGCTTTTTGTGGGCGCTCTGCTCGATATTCAAGAAAAAATAGCCGAAGGACTTCGGCAAAAGGAGAAGCACAATGCCGAAGATCTTATATCTTGACAAAAATATAGTAGTCGCGCTGAAGCCCTCGGGATATCTCTCCGAGGGCGGAGGCGTCCGCTCCTTCCCCGACGCTCTTGCCGAGGAGATAGGCAAAGCTCCGTTGCCCGTACATAGACTTGACCGCGACACCGAGGGCGTTATGGTCTACGCTCTCGACCGTTCATCCGCCGCCGATCTGTCAGCGCAGATACAGAGCGATAGCTGGGATAAGATATACACCGCTATCCTCTGCGGATCCCCCGCCGAAAACGAGGGCATACTTACCGATCTGCTCTACTATGACAGGGCAAAAAACAAATCCTTCGTGGTCAAAAAGGAGCGCAAGGGCGTAAAGTCGGCAAGTCTTGAATACACCGCTCTCTGGACAAGTGAGGACAAAAAAAGAACGGCGGTGAGAGTAAGGCTTCACACAGGAAGGACTCACCAGATCCGCATTCAGTTCGCCTCAAGAGGCACTCCCCTTTGCGGAGATCGCCGCTACGGCGCCCCTGCGGAATCGGGAGGCCACCCCGCACTTTTCGCCACAAGACTTTCATTCAAGCACCCCAAGACCCGCGAGAAGATGGAATTTGAATACACCCCCGAGCTTGATGAATACAAATAAAAAACGCCCCCAACAAATGTTGGGAGCGTTTTTATTTTAATCGTTAAGCGCGTATTTGCTCTTGTACTGTCCGTAGAGCTTTTTGAATTCTTCCCCGTCGTTCTTAACCGAATGGAGATATTCGTGAAGATCCAGAGCATCGTGCTGGGACATCTCGATAAGACAGCCTGCAATATTCGAGCAGTGGTCGGAAACACGCTCGAGGTTTGTCAGGATATCCGACAGAACGAAGCCGTGCTCGATAGTGCACTCGCTCTTCTTAAGACGCATGATATGACGTCTTCTTATATCATCCTTAAGATCGTCGACCACCTGCTCAAGAGGCTCTACGTTTGCCGCCATTATAAAGTCGGCAGAAGCAAAGGAGGCTTCGGTTATATCAGCGATCTCACCAACCGCCGCCATCAGAACAGACAGCTCGGCAATAGCGTTTTCAGAGAAGGTTATCTCTCCGTCGCGCATCTCCTCGGCAGACTCCGCAAGGTTTACGGCGTGGTCGGAAACACGCTCCAGATCTCCTATCAGGTGCAGGAGCTTGGTAACCTCGTGGCTGTCTCTTTCGTCCATATCACGGTCCGAAAGCTTTACGAGATACGAGCCGAGAACGTCCTCGTAAACGTCGACCTTGCCCTCGTCGTCGCGTATGCTCTGCGCCATCTTGGGATCGTATTTTTGGAACAGTTCAACCGAATTTCTCAAAGCACTAAAGGATATCGCAGACATACGAACTGCAACCGTTCTGCATCGGTCAAGAGCGACCGAGGGAGTGTCAAGAAGACGCTCGTCAAGCATATTGGTAAACTCGTCGCCCTTCTTGTCGTCGCCGCGCACGGTAGCGCAGGCAAGCTTTTCGATAAGCTTTGAGAAGGGAGAAAGAGCGATTACCGAGAATATCTTGAAGATAGTGTGAACGAGAGCGATTCCCCACATATCTATCGCGGTGGAATCGGCTGTCGAGAACAGACCGAATACGCCTGTGGCGTCAAGTATCCAGCCGCCAAGATAGTAAAGCGACAGGAACGCCACAACGCCTATGATGTTATAGTAAAGGTGTATGAATGCCGCTCTCTTACCGTTCTTGTTAGCTCCCATAGATGAAAGCATAGCGGTAACACAGGTACCGATATTCTGACCCATGATTATCGGTATAGCCGCTCCGTAGGAGATAGCTCCCGTGCTTGAAAGCGCCTGTAAAATACCTACCGACGCCGAGGAGGACTGAACGATAGCCGTCAGCAGAGTTCCCGCAAGAACGCCGAGAATGGGATTTGTAAACAGGGTAAGAAGATGCGCAAAGGTGGGGTCACCCTTAAGACCGCTGACCGCGCCCGACATAAGATCCATTCCCACCATAAGCACCGAGAAGCCTATGAGAATATTACCGATGTCCTTGCGCTTATCTCTCTTGGAGAACATTATCAGGCAGATTCCTATGAGAGCCAATATCGGCATCCAGGCATCGGGCTTCAGCCACTGTAAGAAAGCGGTAGCCTCTGAGCCACCCTCAATGCCGTTAAGCGCGGTTATCCACGCCGTCACCGCCGTTCCCACGTTGGCGCCCATAATAACTCCCACAGCCTGTGAGAGCATCATAGTTCCCGAGTTAACGAAGCCCACCACCATTACGGTAGTTGCCGAGGACGACTGGATTATAGCCGTAACTCCAAGACCCAGCAAAAAGCCCTTAAGCTTACTGGAGGTCAGGTTACCGAGAATGGTCTTCATCTTTCTGCCCGCGCTCTTCTTGAGAGCATTGCCCATAGCGTCCATTCCGTAAAGGAAGAGAGCCAAACCGCAGATCAGGGTCAAAACGTCAAATGCATTCATTTTCCAGATTCCTTTTTAAGTTTTAGCGACTTTCGTCAAATCTACTTTACAACAAAAAAATCCAAATGTCAATAAGAATTTGCAAAAAACAGGAAATTCGTTGCAGTTGCACAAAAAAGGCCTTGGCGCCCTCAAAAAGATATGCCAAAGCCCGTTTCTTATATTCCCTGTTCTTCAAACGCTCCGTTCTTATAAACGGCAACGCTTCGTATGCTTCTGCTCTTGAGCAGCTCCACCGCCTCGTCGAACCAATAGGTCAGAGTGTCCTTGCTATGACTGTCAGCAGAAAGCACTATTTTGCCGCCTCTCTCCTTTATCTCTTCAAGTAAAAATACCGTGGGATAAGGCTCCTTTCGATAGCCTCTGGAGATCGCGCCCGTGTTCAGCTCGATAAAGGGACAAACCTTAAGCGACGCCTCAAGCGCTTCAATTGCCGCGCTTCTGTATCTGCGGTCATTCTCGTCAATAAGACTGTATTTAGCGCAAAGGTCGATGTGCCCCAGCAGATCGGGGCGCATCTTCTCGATGCACTCTGCATAGGAGCGGTAGTAGGATTGCGCCAGCTTCACCGTATCTCCTCCAAAATATTCTTTCACCGTTCGCTGAAAATCAGCCTTGTCAAGATCCACCGCCTTATATCCGTCAGGAGTTTCCACGTAGTGGCAATCTCCGATAATATAATCGTAATCCGCCCTGTCGGGAAGCGTGGCAAAGCCGTCAAGCTCGATACCGAGATATATTTCAAGACTATCGGCATACTCGCGCTGAAGACGTCTTATCTCGCGCTTGTACTCCTCTACCCTGTCCTTCTGCACACAGTAGCTGGTGTCAAAATAGGTGTAGCAATGATCGGAGAAGCCGAGAGATATCATCCCCGCCTCTACCGCCGCTCTTGCGATCTGCTCGGCAGAATGAGCGCCGTCGGAAAAGTCGGTATGAGTGTGCATATTTGAATATCTCATATCTATCTCCTCTCTGTCAATTTTATATAATTATAACACACCACACCCTCTCCGTCAACAAGAAAACCCAAAAAGCGAGTTCATATTTTCACATATTATCGTTCACACTTTTGAAAAAATATGTTGACAAAAAAGTCAAAAAAAGGTATACTTAAGATAGATAAAAACGTGAAAGGCGGTTCCTATGAAAATAAAGGTCACCCCCAAAAGCTATCATGAGGTAATGGCGCTCCCCCCCGAGAAGCACCAGAAGCCCGTAAGACCCAATATATTTTTCAGAACTCTGCTGAAAATAGTGTCCACCCCCGGACTTATTTTCGCAAGGTTCAAATACACTAAGATAGGTATGGAGGAGCTTGGCAAGAACGAGCCCTGCCTGTATCTTATGAATCACTCAAGCTTTATCGACCTGCAGATAGTAGGCTCTATCCTCTATCCCCGCCCCTTCAATATCGTGGCGACCTCGGATAGCTTCGTGGGTAAGAATTGGCTGATGCGACAGATCGGCTGCATTCCCACCAAGAAATTCGTTCTCGATCTCGGGCTGATACGCGATATGAAATACGCCGTTAAGACCCAGAAAAGCTCAGTGGTAATGTTCCCCGAGGCAGGATACAGCCTTGACGGTACCGCCACCACTATACCCGAATCTCTCGGCAAATTCGTCAAGTTCCTTGACGTTCCCGTGGTGATGATCCGCACCTACGGAGCATTCTCCCGCGATCCCCTTTACAACAATCTCCAGAAGCGTAGCGTTCCGGTTACCGCCGATATGAAATACCTGCTCTCCCGCAAGGAGATAGCTAATAAGAGCCCCGAGGAGATCAACCAGATCCTTGCCGACGAGTTCACTATTGACAACTTCCGTTGGCAGCAGGAGAACAATATCGAGATAACCGAGCCCTTCAGAGCCGACTATCTCAACCGCGCGCTCTACAAGTGTCCCCACTGTCATACCGAGGGTAAGATGGAGGGCAAGGGCATCTACCTTACCTGCCACGCCTGTGGCAAGAAATACGAGCTTGACACCCTCGGATTCCTCAAGGCGACCGACGGCGAGGGCGCATTCGACCACGTTCCCGATTGGTTCGCTTGGCAACGACAGGAGGTGCGCCGCGAGATCGAGGAGGGCAAATACCGCTTCGAGGCTCCCGTCCGCATACTTATGGCAAACGACACGAAGCACGTCTACGACGTGGGCTCGGGAACACTTACACATTCGAGCGAAGGCTTCCACCTGACAGGCGCAGGAGGAGCTCTTGACTACACTCAAAATCCTCAGGCGTCCTATAGCGTATGCGCCGATTTCTATTGGTACGAGATAGGCGACGTTATCTGCATAGGCAACCAAAAGGCGCTCTACTACTGCTTCCCTAAGATCAAGGGCGATTTCGTAGCAAAGGTACGCCTTGCGGCAGAGGAAATGTACAAGATGTACAAGGATGCAAATCCAAGAACATAAATCACATCAGGAGGTCATTATGCAAACCTTAAAGAATCTCTTCCCTCTTTCCTGGAAGTACACCAAGGACGTTGCGAGTCTGGTTATTGGCATTCTCATTTACCTCGTAGTAGGTCTTATCGCAGGAGCAGTAATTGCTCTGTCGGGCCTGCTCGTAGGCTGGATCCCTCTGCTCGGCGCTCTGCTTGTAGTAGTGCTCAGCCTCGTTGGAGGAATCGTTGACCTTTACGTTCTCGCAGGTATCGTAATTCAGGTGCTTGTATTTACCAAGGTCATAAAGGACTAAAAAAATAAAACCGCTTTTCCGCAAAACGGAAAGGCGGTTTTGTTTTATTCCTTCATTTCCTTCAGCGCCGCAAGAGCATCTGACAGACCGCCCACCGCGTCGATTATACCGTATTCCACCGCCTCGCGGCCCTCGATTATCGAGCCGATATCGGTGGCAAGCTCGTCGGGTCGCATCATAAGCTCCCTGATTATATCGGGAGTTGACGAGGAGTGAGAGCATATAAAATTCACTATCCGCTTCTGCATCTCCTCAAAATAATTGAAGGTCTGTGGCGCCCCAAGAACCACTCCGCTGACTCTGACGGGATGAAGCGTCATAGTCGCCGTAGGGACTATGAATGACTTTTTTGCCGCCGTCGCAAGAGGCACTCCTATTGAGTGTCCGCCTCCAAGCACCAAGGACACCGAGGGCTTCTTCATTGAGGCTACCATCTCGGCAATCGCCATTCCCGCCTCCACGTCGCCTCCCATGGTATTCAGTATCATCAAAAGCCCGTCTATCTCCTCGTCCTCCTCGATCTCCACAAGCTCGGGGATTATCTGCTCGTACTTGGTCGCCTTCTGCCCCTCGGGGAGAAAATAATGTCCCTCTATCTGCCCTATCACCGACAGACAATGTATCCTGCTCTTGCCCTTTGTGGTCACCGCGCCGTCGCCGAAATCCCCC
Source organism: Eubacteriales bacterium (assembly GCA_045632105.1). Lineage (GTDB taxonomy): Bacteria > Bacillota > Clostridia > Oscillospirales > CAG-272 > HGM12713. The sequence goes on from JAZQVZ010000032.1 coordinate 24,593, forward strand.
TCCTTTTTCTCCCGAATCTCCTTCGGATATCTTTTCTTTTGCTCCGCTCCCAGCATATATGACCTCCCGATTTTTCCTTATTTTTATTGATATTATTTGCAGAAAAATCCCCTTTAAATCTTTACAATACCAAAAAAATATGATATAATATAAAAAACTGGGCGATTTTTCTGCTATACTGCTGAAAACCCGCTCATTTAAACGAAAGGAATAAGGTTTTATGGCAAAGAAATTTATCGTTGAAACCTCCGCAAGACACGTACATCTGACAAAGGAAAGCATCGAGACCCTTTTCGGTGAAGGCCATCAGCTTACCAACAAGAAGGGCCTCAGCCAGCCCGGTCAGTTCGCTTGTGAGGAAAAGGTAACCGTTAAGGGACCTAAGGGCTCCCTTAAGGCAAGCATTCTCGGCCCTGCTCGTCCTGCAGATCAGGTTGAGCTCTCTCTCACCGACGCTCGTACCATCGGAGTTGTTGCTCCCGTTCGCGAGTCCGGTGATATCGCAGGAAGCGGAGATTGCATTATAGAAGGTCCCTGTGGATCTGTTGAGGTCAAGAGCGGAGTTATCGCCGCTAAGCGTCATATTCATATGACCCCCGCAGATGCTGAGGAGCTTGGAGTTTGCGACAAGCAGATCGTTGAGGTCAAGCTCAACACCGCTCGTCCCCTTACCTTCGGTGACGTTGTAGTAAGAGTACATAACAACTTCGCTCTCGCTATGCACATCGACACCGATGAGTCCAACGCAGCGTGCGCTTTCGGCGAGGTTTACGGCGAGATCGTAAAGTAAGCTAAAAGATAATTTGAAAAATTTTTAAAAGAAGATAAAAACCATGTGCAATGAAAACATTTGCGAGTACGCAATGAGCCGTGAGGTTCAGGAAATGTGTACTGTAACCAAGGGTCCCAAGCACGGTCCTGACACCATTCCCGAAGAGGGCAAGTGGGTTGAAGCAAAGCAGATCAGCGACATCTCGGCATACACCCACGGTGTGGGCTGGTGCGCACCTCAGCAGGGCGCCTGCAAGCTTTCTCTTAACGTAAAGAACGGTATCATCGAGGAGGCTCTCGTTGAGACCATCGGATGCTCGGGTATGACCCACTCCGCAGCTATGGCTGCTGAGATCCTTCCCGGCAAGACTCTTCTTGAGGCTCTCAACACCGACCTCATTTGCGACGCTATCAACACCGCAATGAGAGAGCTCTTCCTCCAGATCGTTTACGGCCGCAGCCAGTCTGCATTCTCCG
>JAZQVZ010000033.1:0-11041 GCA_045632105.1 Eubacteriales bacterium
CCTTCCTCCTTGACTGTCAGTGGTCCGACGAGGAGCTGGGCGAGCATCTTCCCGCTTCCGTAAAGAGCTACATCGCAAAGGACAACGTTAAGTTCTACACCATCAACGCTACCAAGCTCGCTATCGACCTCGGTAACGCAAAGGTTAAGAACACTGTTCTTCAGTCTGCATTCTTCTCCCTCGCTAACATTCTTCCCGCAGCAGATGCTATCGAGTACATGAAGTATATGGCAACCAAGTCCTACCTCAAGAAGGGTCAGGCTATCGTTGACCTTAACCACAAGGCTATCGCCGCCGGTAAGGACGCTCTCCACCTCGTAACCGTTCCCGCTGAGTGGGCAAACGCAGGCGAGACCGCTCCCGCAGCTAAGGTTACCGGTGACCGTCAGGATCTGGTTGATTTCGTAAACGACGTAGTTCTTCCCGTAGTTGGAATGAAGGGCGACAGCCTTAAGGTTTCCGACTTCTCCAAGTACGTTGACGGTACGTTCCCCCAGGGCTCCGCAGCTTACGAGAAGAGAGGAGTTGCAGTTTACGTTCCTAAGTGGATCCCCGAGAACTGCGTACAGTGTAACAACTGTGCATTCGTATGTCCTCACGCAGCTATCCGTCCCTTTGCAATGACCGAGGAGGAGGCAGCTAACGCTCCCGAGACCACCAAGTTCACTGCAAAGCCCGTTATCAAGACCAACTACAAGTTCACCATAGCTATCTCGCCTATGGACTGTATGGGCTGTACCCTCTGTGTAAAGGCTTGTCCCGTTACCTCCAACTTCGAGAAGACCGGCAAGAAGGCTATCGAGATGGTACCGATCGCAGGCGAGATGGATCAGCAGGCTCCCTTCGATTACGCAGTAGCAAACGTTTCCGAGAAGAAGGAGCTTATCGCTCCCACCGTTAAGGGCTCTCAGTTCAAGCAGCCTCTGCTTGAGTTCTCCGGCTCTTGCGCTGGTTGTGCAGAGACCTCCTACGCTCGTCTTATCACCCAGCTCTTCGGTGAGAGAATGTATATCTCCAACGCAACCGGATGCTCCTCTATCTGGGGTGGCTCCGCTCCCGCAACTCCTTACACCGTAAACAAGGAATCCGGCAAGGGTCCCGCTTGGGCTAACTCGCTCTTCGAGGACAACGCTGAGCACGGTCTTGGTATGGCTCTCGGTCAGAAGACCATTCGTGAGAAGCTCATCAACAAGGTCAAGGCTATCGACACCTCTTGCTGCGACGAGTGCAAGAACGCTGTTGAGAACTACCTCAACACCGTTGACGACGGTAAGGCAAACGCAGAGGCTACCGACGCTCTCGTAGCTGTTCTCGAGAAGAAGGCTGCTAAGGGCTGTGAGCTCTCCAAGTCTATCCTCGCTGAGAAGGATTACCTCGCTAAGAAGTCCGTATGGATCTTCGGTGGCGACGGTTGGGCATACGATATCGGATTTGGCGGTCTTGACCACGTACTTGCTTCGGGCGAGGACGTGAACGTAATGGTATTCGATACCGAGGTTTACTCCAACACCGGTGGACAGGCGTCCAAGGCTTCTCAGATCGGTCAGGTTGCTCAGTTCGCAGCAGCAGGTAAGGCAATCGGTAAGAAGGATCTTGCTCAGATCGCTATGTCCTACGGCTACGTATACGTTGCACAGGTTGCAATGGGCGCTGATATGAACCAGCTCCTCAAGGCTCTCACTGAGGCTGAGGCTTACCACGGTCCTTCGCTTATCATCGGTTACGCTCCTTGTGAGATGCACGGTGTTAAGGGTGGAATGCAGAACTGCCAGCTCGAGATGAAGAAGGCAGTTGAGGCAGGCTACTGGCAGATGTTCCGTTACAACCCCACTCTTGAGAACAACAAGCTCGTTATCGACTCCAAGGAGCCCACGGGTAACTACGTAGACTTCATTAAGTCCGAGACTCGTTACGCTCGTCTTGTACAGTCCTTCCCTGAAAAGGCAGAGGCTCTCTTTGCTAAGGGTGAGGAGAACGCTAAGGCGAAGTACGAAAGACTTCAGAAGCTCGCTACCCTCTATGGTAATAACGACTAATTAAAAACAATTAAAGCCAGCGGCATCGCCGCTGGCTTTTTGTGTTGGGGATGCGTTTTTGCCACATTTCTTTCGAGAAAGGTGGCGCCAAAGTACTTGAAAAAATAATAAATAAACGGCTGACGGAAATGTGTGTGAAGCTCAAGCGGTGCGCCGAGGATGTCGCCCCTACAAATAAAAATAGACGTTTTCCATTTGTAACAGCGGGAGTAATCCCCCGCCCTACAAAGAATTACGCGCTACACACCCGTAGGGCGTAATAATAACTCCCATTTTCAAGTTCTTTGGGCGACTTTCTCGAAAGAAAGTCGCGGAAAACGTAGCATAAACTAATTATTTTCTAACCAAATACTTCCTCATATCAATAGCGCAGGCGACGAGGATGATAAGGCCCTTAATGACGTATTGGAGATTGGAGTCGATACCGAGGAAGGTAAGACCGACGAAGATGATTCTAAGGAGCACGACGCCCATAATAACGCCGCGTATCTTACCGATACCGCCCACGAAGGACACGCCACCGATAACGCAGGCGGCGATAGCGTCAAGCTCGTAGTTAAGACCTGTTGCGGCGGAGTTTGAGCCTATTCTCGCTGCCTCAATAAAGCCCGTGATACCGTACATAATTCCCGCAAGAACGAAGACGAGAATAATAGTTCTCGACACCGATACGCCCGACACGTTAGCCGCCTCGGGATTAGAGCCGACGGCGAACATATTCTTACCGAAGGCAGTCTTGTTCCAGATAAACCACATGATCACGGTAATTCCGAGGGCATAGAATATATAGTTGGGAATCGACACGCCGCCGATACTGAAGGCGCTTCCTGCGATAAACTTAGTGTAAGAGGGGTCAAGACCCGAGATCGACTGACCGTTATTGGTGCCCTGCATAAGATACATCAGGAGGGCGCCGTAGGTTATAAGCTGAGTGGCAAGGGTCACGATAAAGGGGTGGAGCTTGAATTTTGCAGTGCAGAAGCCGTTGATAAAGCCCACCAGCGCGCCGATGGCTATGACTGCGATGAACACTATCCAGATAGGGACGGTGGCGAGATTCGGGAACATCTTACCCGCATATCCGCTTGCCTGAAGCAGAGAAGCCGCCACACAGGCTGTAAGTCCAACGATGCGTCCTGCGGAGAGGTCGGTTCCCGTAAGGATTATACACCCTGCGATTCCGAGGGCGATGGGCAGATTTGCCGCCGAGAGCGAGATGATATTTACTATCGAGGAAAGCGAGAGAAATCTGGGGTCGTATATCTGAATGCCCACGATGGCTCCCACCAGCAAAATATAGAGCAGATTATTGATGAAAAACTCCTTGATAATGCGCCGCTTTTCATCCTTTGGGCTCTGCCGAAAGACCATAAATTTGTTTTTGGGGTTCATTATATTCATATCAATTTCCTTCGCTTACACGTATTTGGCGGCAAGCGCCATTATCTCCTCCTGAGTGGTGCTTCTGGCATCCACCTCACCTGCAAGGCGGCCGCCCGACATAACTAAGATCCGGTCGCACACGCCAAGAAGCTCGGGCATCTCGCTGGACACCATAAGCACACACTTGCCTTTGGATGCAAGGTCGATTATCAGCTGGTATATCTCGTATTTTGCCCCCACGTCGATGCCTCGGGTGGGCTCGTCAAGAAGCAGGACCTCGGGGTCGGTGAGCAGCCATCTGCCGAGGATGACCTTCTGCTGATTTCCTCCCGAAAGAGTGCCGATCTTGGTCCTGTGGGAGGGCGTTTTTATTCTCATGGACTTTATCGACCACGCCGTATCCTTCTTCATTTTTCGCTCGTTGAGGAAGAGCCCCGCAAGGCGGTATTTGGGCAGACCCGAGATGACCGTGTTATCGGTTATATCGAGAATGCTGAATATTCCCGTGGCACGCCGCTCCTCGGTGAGCAGGGCAAAGCCGTTGCGTTTTGCCTCACGGGGAGTGCGGTTGAGCGCCCTTTTTCCGTGTAGGCTGATGCTTCCGCACGCTTTTTTTGAGATCCCGAAGATGCATTCAAGAAGCTCGGTGCGACCTGCTCCGCCAAGCCCCGCTACGCCGACTATCTCGCCCTGTCTGACCTTGAAGGACACGTCCTTCAGTATGGAATGGGCGCCTGTCAGCCCCTCTACCTCCAGCGACACTTCGCCTACCTTGTTGGTCTTGGGAGGGAATCGCTCGGTGAGATCTCTGCCTACCATCAACCGGATTATTTCGTCAATGGAGAGGGCGGAGGCAGGCTTTGTGGCGATATGCCTTCCGTCGCGCATTATGGTCACGTCGTCGGATATTCGCAGTATCTCCTCCATCTTATGAGAGATATAGATTATGCCGCAGCCCTTCTCCTTGAGCTTGTCGATTATCCTGAAAAGATGCTCGACCTCGCGGTCGTTGAGCGAGGACGTGGGCTCGTCGAGGACGATTATTTTGGCGTCGTAGGACACCGCCTTGGCTATCTCCACCATCTGCCGCTCTGACACCGACATGGTGCTCATTATTCGGTCGGGGGAGCAGTCGATTCCAAGCGAATCGAAGATCTCCTTCGTAGTCTTTCGCATCTGTCCCTCACGGGTTATAAAGCCGAGGGAGGTGGGGTATCTGCCAAGCCAGATATTGTCGGCAACGCTCCGCTTGAGCGCCTGATTCAGCTCCTGATGGACCATTGCAACTCCGCTTGTAAGCGCGTCCTTGGGGTTCTTGAAGGATATGGGTCTGCCCTCAAGGAATATCTCACCCGCGTCGGGTGAGTGTATGCCGAACAGACATTTCATAAGCGTGGATTTTCCCGCTCCGTTTTCGCCCATCAGCGCGTGGACCGTCCCGCGCCGTACCGTCAGCGAAACGCCGTCAAGAGCCTTGACGCTTGGAAAGCTCTTGGTTATGTTTTTCATTTCAAGTAAAATGTTTTGTTTCATGTTTCTTCCTTTTAGTTGGGTTTTTGAGTTAGTTTATGTTAGGATTTTTACGTTCTTTTCTTTCGAGAAAAGAACCAAAAGAACTTGAAAATAATTTATTGTTATATGTTGGGGGATGTTTAGTGCTTGGTTTTTTGTTGGTTGAAATGATATGTAGACTTTGCGGACCCTCTGTCCCGCAAAGTCGTTATATTTTTTATTGTAATGTGCTTCGCACATATTGGGGCGCCTATTTTGTTGCTTGTAGGGGCGATCATTGATTGCCCGTTTGGAAATTGCGCCTCCCATTAGCCTTCCCCTATGGGGAAGGGGGACCGCTTGCGGTGGATGAGGAGAAGGCAGGTGTTTGCTATGCAACGCTTTGCTTTTGAAAATATCTTAGCCCGTTCTCCTCATCCGTCGCTCCTTCGTCGCGCCACCTTCTCCACGGGAGAAGGCTCTTATTGAGCTTGTGTTTTCAATCGTAGGGCGGGGGCTTGCTCCCGCCGTTATTTTTCCTCTCCCAAATAGACTGCGTAGGAGATGCGGAGCTTAGCGGCGCTTGAGTCGATATTCATATTATCAAGTCCCTCGAAGAGCTTTTTGCCCTCAAGTCCGTTCTTGGCGCATTTGAGAATAGCGTCTGCCATTCCGTCGGGGTCCTGCTTGATGGTTCCCGTCATCTTACCTGCCTTGATAAGCTCCTTTGCCGCCGAGGTGGCGTCTACGCCGAACACGGGAATGGTAGTGCCGCTTCCGTTATTATATCCCGCCGCGTTGAGCGCCGAGATCGCGCCCTCTGCCATACCGTCATTATTGCAGATTATAAGCTCAACCATATTCTTATTGGCGACACTATGGGAGGAGAGCAGGGTGGTCATATACTCGTTTGCCGCCTGAGCCGACCACTTTCCGTCACGGTCGAGAAGGTACTTATCGTTATTGGAGGGGTCGTAGAACTTCAGCGCCTTTTTACCTGCGGCGCTGAGCTTTTTATTGGCATTTTCAACCGAATATTGGGTTCGGTAGATAGCCTCGTTGTTGCCCTTTTCTCCCATAAAAAGAACGTAGGAGATCTCTCCGTCGCCGTTGAGGTCGGTCTTTGCGAAGTTATCCACAAGGTAGTTTCCTATCATGTCGCCCTGAAGCTTGCCCGCCTCTGCGGCGTCGGTGCCGATAAACGCGCACTTATCGTAGCTGTTCACGATGCTGTCTGACACCTCGCGGTTGAAGAAAATCACGGGAACACCCGCATTTTTAGCAAGAGAAACGATGCCGCTTGCCGCATCGTCGGAGCCCGTGGTGACTATATTTACCACCAAAAGCTTAGCTCCCTTGGTGATAGCCGTCTGCACCTGCTCGGTCTGGGTGGTCTGGTTGTTGTTGGCATCGTGGTCCTGATATTTTATTCCCGCCTTTCCCAGAGCGTTATCAAGAGAGGAGCGGACGGTGGAGATATAGGGGTCGCTGTAGGTGTAGTAAAAGACGTGAACGTCTGCGCTCTCGCTTCGGCTTCCGCAGGATGCGAGGCAGGGAAGAAGGAGAAGCGCGCAGAGCAGAAAAGAGAGTGATCTTTTGGCAAGTTTCATTTTTTGAACTCCTTTTGAAATGATTTTTCTATATAGCATTTTTCCACCAAATATCCCCGTCTATTCGGTGATTTTTATTTTTGAAAAGTGTTGCTATTGTTGAATTTATATGATATAATATAATTTGTAGTTTGTTTTTGAAAGATCACGAAAATTTCGGAGGAAAATAGATTGAAAAACGAGATGAAGCTTCGCTCGGGAGCCACTATAAAGCAGATAAGCGGCGCCGATGCAGACAGAAAAAATTATCTCACCCGACAGACCCTGTCGCAGATGCATCTGATGCCCTCGGGCGATCCTATTGCATACGACGTAGCGCCCGACGGAGATATAATATATTACTTTGACCCCGCAAGAGTTGTGGAGGCGCCCCCTGAGACCTGGTATTTCCCAACCGCCCGCAAGGATACGATGACCCTGCCCAGCGGAACGGTCATTAACCGTATGAGCACCAAGAATGCGGCGGCAAGCGGATTTTATTCTGCCGAAAAGCTCCAGAGAATGTACTACGAGCCCGTCGAGGAGCCCGTGGCGTACACTCTTCGCGCCGACAAGTCGGTGGTGTATTTTTACGACAAGAGGACCTGCAACCGTCTGCCCCAGATGTGTGTCAGATGCGGCAAGGATATTCGATACAAGAAGAAGCTCTGTGAGAGCTGCTATGCCGAGGAGATGGCGCTTCGCCGTATAGAGGGCGACGCTCACAGAGCGGCGTGCTACGGCAAGGACAGAGCGAGAATACTCTTCTTTGACCTTGAGCTTACGGGCTTTTACGTTCACGACGAGATACTTTCCATAACCATAATCGACGGCTACGGCGAGCTGGTAATGGACACACTCGTTCGTCCCGTTCGCAAGAAGAAGTGGAAGGATAGCGAAAAGATACATCACATCTCTCCCGAGATGGTAGCCGACGCTCCCACTCTCGAGGAGCTTATCCCCGAGATAAAGAGGATCTTCGCGGGAGCCGACCACATAATCGCATACGGCGTGTCGACCGACTTCAGCCATATAAAGTACATCTACGACACCGAGGAGGAGCGTGAGGAGCTTCGTAAGAAGGTTCTCTGCTGCGCCAACGAGTTCGTTCGCTACACCCACGAGGTGCGCCCCGACATAGTTCACGCGTCGCTGACCGACGCTATGGCGTGCTTTGAGATCGAGTGGGAGGGCGTTGCCCATTCCTCTATTGCCGACACCTACGGCTGTCGCAAGGTCTGGGAGGTACTTTTCCCCAACTATTACGTAAATTAAGGTGGAGATATGAAGCATAAGGAAATTTTGCTTTGCAAATACGGAGAGATAGTCCTCAAGGGCGCAAACCGCAAATACTTTGAGGATATGCTCTGCAGAGAGCTCAGAAAGAGAGCGGCGGCGTACGGTAATTTCGATATTTACCGCGCGCAGAGCACAATATACATCGAGCCCAAGGACGATTTTGCAGATATGGACGGAATGTTCATTTCCGCATCCAAGGTATTTGGAATCGTGGCTATATCCAGAGCGGCTGTCTGCGAGAAGAATATGGAGGACATCTCCAGAGTTGCGGCAGACTATATCCCTCAGTTCCTTGAGGGGAAGAGAACCTTCAAGGTAGAGGCGAAGCGCTCTGACAAGTCCTTCCCCCTTGACTCGATGGACCTTGCCAAGGCTATCGGCGGCGTGGTGCTGTCCAGCTGCCCGAGGATCAAGGTCGACGTTCACAACCCCGAGGTGGTAGTGAGAGTTGAGATAAGAGAATACGGAGCTTACGTTTCGGCGGGAAGCTTCAAGGCTGCGTGCGGAATGCCCGTAGGCACCAACGGCAGAGGTCTTCTGCTTCTGTCGGGTGGCATAGATTCGCCCGTAGCGGGATATATGATGGCAAAGCGTGGAGTTAAGATAGAGGCTCTGCACTTTGAGTCCTTCCCCTACACCAGCGAGAGAGCAAGAGAAAAGGTTCTGGAGCTGGCGTCCATTCTGGCAGAATATGCGGGTGAGGTGAGAGTTCATATCATCTCGCTGACCCACATTCAGGAGGAGCTTGTAAAGAACTGTGAGGAGGACTATTTCACACTTCTGCTCCGCAGATATATGATGCATCTTGCAGAGAGGGTCGCAAAGTATAAGGGCTGTACGGCGCTTATCACAGGCGAGAGTCTTGGACAGGTGGCATCCCAGACCATGCAGGCGCTTGGAGTGACCGACAACGCGGTGTCCATGCCCGTGTTCAGACCTTGTATCGGAATGGACAAGGAGGAGATAGTGACCATTTCCCGAAAGATGGGCGCATTCGAGACCTCTATTCAGCCCTATGAGGATTGCTGTACGGTATTCACACCTAAGCATCCCAAGACCAAGCCCGACCTTGAGAAGGTTCTGGTGCAGGAGAATAAGGTAGACTTCAAGGCGCTTGCCGACGAAGCCTTTGAAACGCTCTATACGGTAACGATAGAGGCGAAATATTAAGGATACGCACTTACCATGTAAGAAAGTTTTCGCCCGCCTTTTTCAAAAGGCTTGAGCGAAACTTTTATAATTGGGCTTGCGATAATCTATTAAATGAGGTTTTTTATGGAGATCATTATTGCCGAAAATGCGGGCTTCTGCTTTGGCGTTAAAAGGGCTACCGATAGCCTTGAAAAAAGAATAGCCGACGCTCGGTCGGGCGAGAGGATCTTTACCCTCGGCGCTCTTATCCATAACGATACCTACAACCGTCAGCTTAAGGAGCAGGGCGTGGAGGTCACCGATATCCAAAGCATTCCCGAGCTTTCAAAAAGCGCTTCTGCTGACTCCCCCGTATGCATCTTTATCAGGGCTCACGGAATTCCCCGCGAGGACGAGGAGCTGCTGAAAAAATGCGCCGCTGAAAATGAATTTTTCAGCTTCGCAGATTGCACCTGCCCCTACGTCAAAAGGATCCAGCGCATCGCCGCAGAGCATTCAAGCGAGGACAATATCCTCCTGCTTCTCGGCAAGGACGACCACCCCGAGGTGGTAGGAATTTTGAGCTATTTCGACTACGAAAAGGTAGTATTTTCCTCGGCTGACGAGCTGTCAGCGCTTATGGAAAAAGAGCTTTTCGTCAAATTGACCAAGAAACGACCGATTTTGGCAGCTCAAACGACACAAAAACTGTCGGAATGGAGAAAAGCTCAAGAAATTTTGCAAAAAGTATATACAAATCCCTTAATTTTTGAAACAATATGTAGTGTTACGGAGCAACGCCAGACAGAGGCTCGCAGGCTTTCAGCAGAGTGCGACGCCATGGTGGTCATAGGCGGTAGAGAAAGCTCCAATACGGCAAAGCTTTTTGCCGTCTGCAAGGAAAATTGCCAACAGACCATACGCGTGGAAAGCGCGGACGAGCTGGAGGATAACAATTTTATAACGCACCCCCACGCGAAAGTGGGAATTGCCGCGGGAGCGTCGACCCCGTCAGGCGTAATCAAGGAGGTATACAACAAAATGAGCGAAAAGAATTTTGAACAGCTGCTCGCAGAAGAATCCGACACAACTTTACATACAGGAGATATCGTTACCGGTATAGTTACATACGTTACCGACGCAGAGATCCAGCTCGATCTCGGCGCGCAGGTTACCGGCATAATCAAGGCTGAGCAGATTACAGACGATGCTTCTGTAAAGCTCACCCAGCTTTATAAGAAGGGCGACACCATTGAGGCTCGCGTAGGCAGAGTAAGCGACATCGAGGGAATCGCAGAGCTTTCCAAGAAGTTCGTAGACGCTGCTAAGAACTGGCAGAGCGTGGTTGACGCACACGCAAACGGCACCGTTCTTACCGGTAAGGTAGTAGACGTATTTGCAAAGGGCGTTAGCGTTCTTTCCAACTCCACCAAGATCTTCGTTCCCGCTTCTCAGTCGGGCGTAGCAAAGGGTGGCGACCTGAACGTTCTTAAGGGCGCTGAGGTTGAGTTTAAGGTAATCGACATTGAGGCAGGCGCAAAGAAGGCTGTTGGATCTATTTCCGCAGTTAGCAGAGAGCGTCGTCGCGCACAGGAGGAGGCTTTCTGGTCTTCTATCGAGGAGGGTAAGGTATACACCGGTGTTGTTAAGAGCATGACCGCTTACGGTGCATTCGTTGACCTCGGTGGCGTAGACGGAATGGTTCACAAGACCGAGCTTTCCTGGAAGCCCATCGCAACTCCCGCAGCAGTAGTTTCCGTAGGACAGGAGATCACTGTTTTCGTTAAGAGCTTTGACGCAGAGAAGAAGAGAATCTCTCTCGGCTACAAGACCGACGACACCAACCCCTGGTACCTCTTCACTGCAAAGTATGCAGTAGGCGACGTAGCAGCAGTTAAGATCGTAAGCCTTATGCCCTTCGGTGCATTTGCAGAGATCTGCGACGGTGTAGACGGACTTATCCACATTTCTCAGATCGCACAGCAGAAGATCGGCAAGCCCGCTGACGTACTTGAGGTAGGTCAGGTAGTTGATGCAAAGATCATCGCTATCGACGAGGAGAAGCAGAAGGTTAGCCTTTCTATCAGAGCGCTTCTTGACGAGGCACAGGCA
>JAZQVZ010000034.1:0-55991 GCA_045632105.1 Eubacteriales bacterium
ACATTTATGGAGGAAACTCAAAATGGCAAAGGCTACATTTGTAAAAACTAAGCCCCACGTAAACATTGGTACCATCGGTCACGTTGACCATGGTAAGACCACCCTTACCGCTGCTATCACCAAGACCCTCGGTCTCGCAAACGGTAACGTTGAGTTCATGGCATATGACCAGATCGACAACGCTCCCGAAGAGAGAGCAAGAGGTATCACAATCAACACCAGACACGTTGAGTACGAGACTGATAACCGTCACTACGCTCACGTTGACTGCCCTGGTCACGCTGACTACGTTAAGAACATGATCACCGGTGCAGCTCAGATGGACGGTGCTATCCTCGTTGTTGCAGGTACCGACGGACCTCTCCAGCAGACCCGCGAGCACGTTCTTCTTGCTCGTCAGGTTGGCGTTCCCGCAATCGTTGTATTCATGAACAAGACTGACCTCGTTGATGACGAGGAGCTTCTTGACCTCGTTGAGATGGAGATCAGAGATCTTCTCTCTTCCTACGACTTCCCCGGCGACGATACTCCTATCGTTCGCGGATCCGCTCGTGAGGCTCTTAACTCCGCTAACACCGACGTAAGCGCTCCCGAGTACGCACCTATCCTTGAGCTCATGAACGAGGTTGATAACTTCATTCCTACTCCTGAGCGTCAGGCTGACCTCGACTTCCTTATGCCTGTCGAGGACGTATTCTCCATCTCCGGCCGTGGTACCGTTGCAACTGGTAGAGTTGAGCGTGGTACCGTTAAGGTTGGTGACGTTGTTGAGATCGTTGGTCTCACCGAGGAGAAGAAGAACACCACCGTTACCGGTGTTGAGATGTTCCACAAGCTCCTTCCCCAGGCAGAGGCTGGTGACAACATCGGTGCTCTCCTCCGTGGCGTAGCTAAGGACGAGATCGAGCGTGGACAGGTTCTTGCTAAGCCCGGTTCCGTTCACCCCCACACCAAGTTCGTTGGTCACGTATACGTTCTTACCGAGAAGGAAGGCGGCCGTAAGAAGCCCTTCCTCGCAGGTTACAGACCTCAGTTCTACTTCAGAACTACTGACGTTACCGGCGTAATCGGTCTTCCCGCTGACGTTGAGATGTGCCGCCCTGGCGATAACGTTGATATGACTGTTGAGCTTATCACTCCTATCGCTATCGAAGAGGGACTTCGTTTCGCTATCCGTGAGGGTGGTAGAACTGTTGGTTCCGGCGTCGTTTCCACCATCATCGAGTAATTAAAACTCAAATTGGCGCCGAGGAATGTAATATTCCTCGGCGCATTTTTTAAAAATATCTTTGGGGATTGGTGTAATTCCATACCGGCGGTATAGTCCGCGAACTCGAAAGAGCCGAGCAGGTGAGATTCCTGCACCGACGGTAAAGTCCGGATGAGAGAAGATAATTGAAGAATACAACTATCTTCTCCCTATTACAGAAGGGAGATTTTTTATGAAAAGTTCAATTAAGATCCGAAGAATAGTGGCGGTTGCCATGTTTTCCGCTCTTGCCTTCGTTACCACCGTTTTGTGCGGATATTTCCCTAAGGTTGCGGGATTTCTGTCGCTTGACCTTAAGGATGCAATTATAGTTATATGCGCATTGGTATTTGGACCCTTGACAGCTCTGCCTATTGCTTTCTTGGTTCCCGTGCTTGAAATGTTTACTATAAGCATAACGGGATGGTACGGCCTTGTAATGAATATTTTGTCCTCGGCTACCTTTGTGCTGGTTACGGGATTTATTTACAAGTATAAGAGAAGCTTTTACGGTGCGATTTTTGGACTGTTAGCGGGAGTTTTTGCGGTATCTGCGGTAATGATGGTTGCAAACCTACTTATAACACCTCTTTATCTTACCTATATGCTGGGTGTTCCGTCAACCACAGAGGATATCGTAGCAATGCTTCCCACGGTGCTTTTGCCCTTTAATTTCATTAAGGCTACGCTGAATGGCGCATTGGTATTGCTTATTTACAAGCCTATATCTACTGCACTTAAGCAGACGGGCTTTGTTGAGAAAAAGCAGCTTAATCAGCGATCAGAGAAGGGCTTTAATCTGAGAACTTTGGTGGTAGGACTTATTTCAGCGGCAATAATCGTTGCATCGCTTTGTGTGATGTTTATAGTCTTAAAATAATAAATAAATTTGAAAATAACTGTTGAAAAAAGACAGATCGTATGATATAATATACAAGATAACAATATAAGATATCTTATCAAGAGTGGTGGAGGGACAGGCCCGATGAAGCCACGGCAACCTGCAAAACGTAAGGTGCTAATTCCGGAAGATGAGAAAATGAAATCTCCGGCTCTGTCGGAGATTTTTTTATGAAAGGAAATGAGAAAATGAATAAAATGCTTTTTACGTCCGAATCGGTTACCGAAGGACATCCCGACAAAATAAGCGATAAGATCTCCGACGCGATACTTGACGAGCTTCTCCGTCAGGACCCTATGTCCAGAGTTGCTTGTGAGACCTTCTGTACCACAGGTCTTGTTACCGTAATGGGAGAGATCACTACTAAGGCATACGTTGACTTCCAGAGCATAGTAAGAGAGACCGTACGTGAGATCGGTTACACCAGAGCAAAGTACGGCTTTGACTGTGACAGCTGCGCGGTTATCAGCTCTATTCACGAGCAGTCCCCTGATATTGCAATGGGCGTTGACAAGTCGCTTGAGGCAAAGCAGGGTGAGGGCGACGGACTTGACATCGGTGCAGGTGACCAGGGAATCATGTTTGGCTACGCTTGTAACGAGACCTCAGAGCTTATGCCTCTGCCCATATCTCTTGCTCATAAGCTTGCAAAGAGACTTACCGACGTTCGTAAGAACGGAACCCTTGATTACCTCCGTCCCGACGGAAAGACTCAGGTTACCATTGAGTACCACGACGGTAAGCCCGTTCGTGTTGACACCGTGGTAATTTCTACTCAGCACAGCGCAGAGGTTGAGCTTGAGCAGATCAGAGCTGATATGATCAAGTACGTAATCGAAGAAATAGTTCCCGCTTCTCTTATGGACAGCGAGACTAAGATATACGTTAACCCCACAGGACGCTTCGTAGTAGGCGGCCCTGCAGGTGACACAGGCCTTACAGGAAGAAAGATAATCGTTGATACCTACGGCGGATATTCCCGTCACGGCGGCGGAGCTTTCTCCGGTAAGGACCCCACAAAGGTTGACCGTTCCGCATCCTACGCGGCTCGTTACGTTGCAAAGAATATCGTAGCGGCAGGTCTTGCAGAGAAGTGCGAGATCCAGCTTGCTTACGCTATCGGCGTAGCAAAGCCCGTATCGGTAATGGTTGATACCTTTGGAACGGGTAAGGTTGACGAGGGCGCGATCTCCGAGGCTGTAAGCAAGTGCTTTGACTTCCGTCCTGCGGCTATTATCAAGAATTTTGACCTTCGCCGTCCTATCTACTGTCAGACAGCGGCTTACGGTCACGTGGGCAGAGAGGATATCGATCTGCCTTGGGAAAAGACCGATCTTGCTGACAAGATAAAGGCAGAGCTTGGTCTTTGATCAAAAGTGCATTGGGCGCAATGCTCTTTGGCGAGAGCGCCGAGAGCATTGCGCTATTGTTTTTGAAAGGAGGGAGCCCTTATGGAAAAGGATCAGTACGGTCTGCAAAAGATCGAAGGAAGCGTTGAGCAGATAGTTTATTGCAATGCTGATAACGGATACACCGTTTGCGACGTTGCGGTTGACGAGGAAATGATAACCGTCTGCGGAATTATGCCTATGCTTTGCGAGGGCGACCGCCTTTGCGCCTACGGTAGATGGGTACATAGCGCTAAATACGGCAGACAGTTTTCGGCTGAGCAGTACGAGAGAGTAATGCCCGCCGACACTGCTTCGATGCTTCGTTATCTTTCCTCGAGAGCCGTGAAGGGCATAGGTCCTAAAACTGCGGTGAAGATAATCGAGGAGTTTGGAGAGGATGCCTTTGACGTTATCGAAAACCATCCCGAATGGTTAGCCGAGATAAAGGGGATCTCTATGAAGATAGCCCTTGCCGCCTCCGAAAGCTTCAAGGAGCAGACGGGAATACGCTCGGCTATGATGTTCTTCAGAGACTATTTTGGCGCGGCTACCACCGTGAAGATATACAAGAAGTGGGGTGGCGCTTCGGTTGATATTGCCAAGAAAAATCCTTATAGACTATGCAACGAGATAGAGGGAATAGGCTTTGAAAGAGCTGACGCTCTTGCCAGCGGTCTTGGGTTGCAGAACGACAATTTTGACCGTATTATGAGCGGTCTTAACTACGTTTTGCAGAAAAATGCCGCTCAAAACGGACACGTTTGTCTGCCGAGAGCTAAGCTTCGCGATGCGGGCGCAGAGCTTCTCGGTGTGTCGGTTGAGGATGCTGACAGCGCAATATCCGAGCTTTTGAAGATGGGTCGCTTTAAGTACGTAATTCACGACGGGGAGCAGATGATATATACTTCTTCTGCTTATGACGAAGAAAAATATATTGCGCAGAAGCTCGTTCAGCTTGATAAAATGTGCGTAACCGTTGACGTTCAGGATATAGACAGGTTTATAGAACGCGAGGAGATGTCCTCGGGAATGTCCTATGCTTCTCTGCAGAAGCAGGCTATATCCGACGCCCTTCGATACGGCGTAATGATACTTACGGGAGGCCCTGGAACGGGAAAGACCACCGTAGTACGCGCACTGATACATATTTTTGACAGTATGGGATACCATATAGCTCTTGCGGCGCCTACGGGCAGAGCCGCAAAGCGAATGTCAGAGGCGACGGCCAAGGAGGCAAAGACCATACACCGTTTGCTTGAGATGAGCTTTGACCCTGAGGGAAGAGCGGTATTTGGCAGAAACGAGTTTGACCTTCTTGAAGAGCAGATAATCATAGTTGACGAGGCATCGATGATAGACAGCTCGCTTATGTGCGCTCTTCTCAAGGCGGTAAAGCCGGGTGCGAGAATGATAATCATAGGCGACTCGGATCAGCTTCCATCGGTGGGAGCGGGTAACGTGCTTCGTGATATTATCGACAGTGGGCGCTTTTCTACCGTAAGACTTACAGAGATTTTCAGACAGGCTCAGGAGAGCCTTATAATTACAAATGCTCACGCTATAAACCGTGGAGAGATGCCCGAGCTTTCGGTAAAGGACAACGATTTCTTCTTTCTTAAGCGCGGAAGTGATAGGGATATAGCAAGTACCGTTGTCGATCTTTGCAAAAACAGATTGCCCCGAACCTATGGCGAGATGGCTCGCAGTGGGCTTCAGGTTATATGCGCCTCGAGAAAGGGTGAGGCGGGAACCGAAAATCTCAACATTCTGCTTCAGCAGGCGTTAAATCCCAAGAACCGTAACCGCCGTGAGTATATCTTCCGTGACAGAGTGTTCAGAGAGGGCGACCGAGTTATGCAGACTCGAAACAATTACGATATGGCTTGGGATAGGGTGTATGACGGCAAGGTCGGAAGCGGAATATTTAACGGAGATATTGGCGTTATCGAGGAGATAAACGACAACGAAAAGGTGATGGTCATCATCTTTGACGACAAGCGTGTGGAGTATGACATTTCTCTGCTTGAGGATCTGGAGCATGCTTATGCCGTGACCGTTCACAAGAGTCAGGGTAGTGAGTATCCAATTGTGGTGATGCCTATGTGCAGCGCGGCGCAGATGCTTCACACCAGAAATCTTTTGTACACTGCTGTGACCCGTGCGCAGAATATGGTAATACTTGTGGGACGTGAGGAAATAATCGCTGAGATGGTCAACAACGACCGTCAGTCTATGAGATATACGGGGCTTTGCCGCCGTCTTGGAGGTAAAGAGTGAATATTTTGGAGCTGACTCAAAGACTTTTCTGCGTTCATAAGTGCGCCGCTTGTCGCACTATATTGGATCAGGCTCATTTTTACAATGCTCTTTGTCCAAAATGCGCCGAAGGCTTTGGCAGGGCGAAGATAGAAAGCTGTCCTGAGTGCTTGCGCTCGGCGGTGGAATGCTCCTGTCAGCCTAAGATTCTTATCGACGGTGGTTCGCTCTGTCTGAGAAGATTGTATTTTTACTCCTCCGACAGGGAAAGAGAACCTCAAAACAGGCTTTTATATAACCTCAAGCGCAGAACGAACGTAAGAGCCGAGGAGTTTGTGGCGAGAGAGCTTTATACGCTTATTCGTGAGGAGTTTGATACTCTTGGCGTTGAGAATGCCGAGAAAGAGGTGGCTATCGTTAATCTGCCTCGAGGTCGCAGAGCCGTAATAGAAAAGGGCTTTGACCAATCGGCGCGTATATGCGAGGCACTAAGCAGAATAAGCGGTATTCCGTACCTTCCTGCCGTTAAGCGAAGATTTGGCGGAAAAGAGCAAAAAAAGCTTAATGCTACCGAAAGAAAAAAGAATATGAGGTCATTGATGCGACCCGATATGAAATACGCTGAGCAGATAAAGGGAAGATACGTTATTCTGCTTGACGACGTGGTAACTACGGGCGCGAGTATGAGCTCCTGCCTTCCTATTTTGAGAAAAATGGGAGTAAGGGGCGTGATATGCTGCGCTATGGCATCGGATATAAAGAAGAAAAAGCAGAGATGAAATATTTCTCTTGCATTTTTTGTAAATTCATTGTATAATATATTTGTATTGTTGTAAAGAAAGGAGGACGCTATGGCTTTTAGTGCAAAACAGCTGTTTTCAAGAGATATCGGCATAGATCTTGGCACCGCGACGGTGTTGGTCTACGTTGAAGGCAAGGGAATAGTGCTTAACGAGCCCTCGGTGGTGGCGGTTGACAACAGTAACGACTGCATCGCCAAGATAGGCAAGGACGCTCAGGCTATGCTTGGACGAAATCCTGCTCACATAGACGTTATTCGTCCTCTGAAGGAAGGGGTCATCAGCCGCTACGACGTGACCCAGAAAATGATACAGTATTTTATTCGCCGTGCCTGCGGAAACGCAGTATTTCCTCCTCGTGTGGTCATTTGCATACCTACGGGCATAACCGAGGTAGAGGAGAGAGCGGTGATTGATGCGGGTACTCAGGCGGGCGCTCGCAGAACCTATCTTATCGAGGAGCCTATTGCGGCGGCTCTCGGCGCAGGACTTGACGTTTATAGCCCTGTGGGTAATATGATAGTGGATATCGGCGGTGGAACCACCGACGTTGCGGTGATCTCTCTTGGCGGAGTTGTTGTGTCCCAGTCTGTAAAGATAGCGGGTGACAAGTTCGATGAGGCGATAATGAGATACGTCCGCAGACGTTACAACGTAGCTATCGGTGAGAGAACTGCTGAGCGTGTAAAGATGCAGATCGGTATGGTCTACGAGCACGCTGAGGCAAAGACCATAGAGGTCAAGGGCAGATGCTTGATACAGGGACTTCCCAAGAATATAACCCTGTCCTCGAAGGATATGCTTGAGGCTATGATGGAGCCTATCTCTGCCGTGCTTGATACTATATGCTCGGTAATAGAGAAGACACCTCCCGAGCTTGTAGGAGATATACTTAAAAACGGAATAATACTGGCAGGTGGCGGAAGCCTTCTGATGGGACTTGACCGTCTTATCGAGGACGTTACGGGTATTAAGACCAAGCTTACCAAGGAGCCTATCAAGTGTGTGGCTCTTGGTACGGGCAAGGTTCTCAATATGCTTAAGGGAATGCCCGAGGGCACTATCGATCTTGCCAGATTCAGACAGAAAATATAAAATAGGGTGTCTTTGACACCCTATAAAATTTACAAGGAGAACTATTTATGCTTCGTAAGGATTTTGCCTATAAGGGACTTATGAGATTTTTTGAGGAGATATCGGCTATCCCTCGCCCCAGCTTCCACGAGGAACGTATTGCCGACTATTTGTGCGACTTTGCAAGAGATAGAGGACTTGAATACTACCGCGACGAGATACACAACGTGTTTATCAAAAAGAACGGCAGTGAGGGTCGTGAGAACGAGCCTGCGCTTCTTCTTCAGGGACATACCGATATGGTGTGTGAGAAGAACGAGGGGACTGTATACGATTTTATGACCGACGGTCTTAAGCTCTACGAGGAGAACGGCTCTCTGCGCGCAGAGGGAACCACTCTTGGCGCTGATAACGGAGTTGCGGTTGCCACGATGCTTTATATCCTTGACGGAGCAGAGGGTAATATTTCCTCTCATCCTCCCATCGAGTGCCTTTTTACAGTATCCGAGGAGGTAGGTCTTGAGGGCGCTAACGGCTTTGATTACGATAAGATAAGCGCTCGAAGAATGATAAATATGGACAGCGCAGACGAGTCGCTGATAATTGCGGGCTGTGCAGGCGGTCAGCGCACTAACCTTATATTTACTCCCGACACCGAGAGCTCCTCGGCAGAGGGCGTTCTCATTCGTGTTAAGGGCCTTGCAGGCGGACATTCGGGCGAGGATATAGAAAAGGGCAGAGCTAATGCAAATAAGCTTATAGGCAGAGTTCTTTTGACCCTCTCCCAGAAGTATGATATAAGAATAGCGTCTATCAAGGGCGGAAGCAAGGACAATGCTATTCCCCGTGAGGCGCAGACCCTGATATGCACCTCTACTCCCGATGCAGTTATTGCAGAGGTAGCTGAGCTGGCTGAGGTCATTTGCCGTGAGCTTGGCAGTGACGATTCGGGATTTTCTATGACTGCTACTTCGACTACTGCGCCCGGCGTGGTAATGACCAAGGAAGCAGGCGAGAAGATAGTATTCCTTATAGTTACAGCACAGAACGGAATATTCGAGATGCACAAGAGCATCAAGGGTCTTGTTGAGTTTTCGAGAAATCTCGGCGTTATAGAAACCGCAGACGATCTTTCCAAGGTGAAGATGACCTTCAATTCCCGTTCTCCCAGAAACTCGCAGATGGAGTATTCGGTAGAGCAGCTTGAGGCTTATGCAAGACTTCTTGGCGCACAGGTTGAGAGCGGAAATTGGTATCCCGGTTGGGAGTACGCTGACGTATCTCCTCTGCGCGATGCTTACGCTGAGTGCTACCGTCAGGTCTTTGGAAAGGACGTTTCTATAACTACCATTCACGCGGGTCTTGAGTGCGGAATTATAAAGCAGCGCGTTCCCGAGATGGATATTATATCCTGCGGACCTATCGTGCTTGATCTTCACTCTCCCGAGGAGTCTATGGACATTGCCTCCTTTGAGAGATTCTTTACTGTAATTAAGACGCTGTTGCCTACTCTTTAAAAATAAAAATAGCGCCTCGACCAAAAGACGAGGGGCTTTGCTCTTTATTTACTTAGCTCTTTTTGGAGAAAACTTGATGACGCATGCGGCTGCTGCCATAAGCGAGAGGGCGGTTGCCCACATTGCTATTCCGCAGATAAATCCGCCAAGGCTTGCGCAAAGACCTGCTATAACGTAGGATACTGCGGCGATGCCCGCAACGAGAAGCGCATAGGGAAGCTGGGTGTTTACGTGATCCACGTGGTTGCACTCAGCACCTGCAGATGCAAGAATCGTAGTGTCGGAGATGGGGGAGATGTGGTCGCCGAATACTGCGCCGCCGAGGGTTGCAGAAACGGTGAGAAGAGTGAGTGTTCCGCTTCCGCCGAGGATCGTAACGGCGATAGGAACGAGAACTCCGAACGTTCCCCAAGAGGTACCTGTTGCAAATGCGATAGCGCCTGCAAGGATAAAGAATATCGCAGGGAAGAGGAACTGGGGGAAGGAGCTGTTAGCCAGATTATTCTGAACAAATGCCTGAGCATCGAGATATCCGCCCTTAGCGCCCATAATGCCCGAGATAGACCAAGCAAAGGTAAGAATGAGAATTGCGGGAACCATTGCCTTGAAGCCGTCGGTGAAGCTTCCTGTGATCTCCTTGAAGGAAACTACGCGGGTGATCATATAGAAAGCGGCGATTATGAAGAGAGCAACGGTAGAGCCGATAGCCAGCGACATACCTGCGTCGCAGTTGGAGAACGCCTCTATGACGTTAGCCGACTGAAGCTCGGTGCCTATAAGACCTGTATCCCAGTTGTAGAAGAAGCCCGTGTAGAGCATACCGCCGATACAGCAAGCAATAAGAATGAGAACGGGGATAAGAAGGTGATAAACCTTACCCTTGGGGTTGGCGAGTACTTCTTCGCTCTTTTCGTCGTTTCCTGCCTCACCTGCGTGAAGGTCGCCTGTTTCCTCTGCAATAGCGTCGTTGCGCTTCATTTTGCCGAAGTCGAACTTTAGGAAGCAGAGAGAGAATACCATTACAAGAGTAAGGATCGCGTATACGTTGAAGGGGATAGTGCTGATAAATACCATCAGACCGTCGCCCTCGAGCTCTCCTGCGACTGCCGCCGCCCAGCTGGAGATGGGAGCGATAATGCAGATAGGAGCCGCAGTAGCGTCGATGATATACGCAAGCTTTGCTCTGGATATCTTGAATTTGTCGGTAACGGGACGCATTACAGAGCCTACTGTGAGGCAGTTGAAGTAGTCGTCAACGAAGATAAGACAGCCAAGTCCCGAGGTTGCCGCAAGAGCGCCGCTCTTGGATTTGATCTTTCTTCCTGCCCAGTCGCCGTAAGCCTTAGCTCCGCCCGATTTTTGCATAAGAACCACAAGTATTCCAAGAACTACGAGGAATACGATAATCGGTGTGTTTGCACCTACCTTTTCACTCATTACCTGATAAAGCGTGAACATCGCCTTGAGAGGATCTCCACCGGCATACATCATAGCGCCCACGAAAATTCCAAGGAAGAGCGAAACGTAAACCTGCTTTGTCACAAGCGCCAGAATGATAGCGATGACGGCAGGCACGAAAGCCCATAAAGTACCTTCCATTTTTGTCTCCTTTGTTTTATATGATTTTTAATAAAAGCAATAAAAAAGCCACAATGCAGAGCATTGCGGCATAAAAGCATAGCAAAGATAGCGCTCCACAAATGTGACAGTACGCGGCATATTATGTCCGAATACCAGCTCTGCTTTGCGCGGTCACTTGGCAGGGCTTCGGCAGGAGAGACCTTTTGTCCGACGCGACCGCTCGCTTTCTCGGAGTACTTTTTCTTCCCGCACCTCTATCTTGGTATATAATATCATATTATTCTAAAAAAATCAATAGCTTTCGACAAAAAATAACGTATCTAAAACTTTCTTTTGCGCCTTTTTATATTGCCGTTTTTAAGACCGCAAAATCCGCCTGCAAGCGAGCAGGGAGGGATGCAGAGCTTCCATATAAATGAGGCGGTGCTCTGCCCACTGTCGCCCGATATTGCGCCTATAAGAGCGAATATGAGCCACAGGAGAAGCATATATGCAACTCCGCATATTCCTCCGCATATAAGGGCATCCTTGCCGCCGTTGCGCTTTACCCCAAAAAGCCCCGTGAGGAATGCGGAGGTGTAGATAGAAAAGAAGCAGAGAGGGGATATGAGGGCGTGGGGGCTTGGCATAAGAGAGCAGAGGGCGGAGAACAGCGCAAGCATAGCTATCATTGAAATAAGCCCAGCAGTATTGCCCCAAAGCGCGGCATAGAGCAGACGCGGAGGATGGGCTTTGTGAGAGGTTGAACGTTTTTTCATATATACCTCGCTTTTGATAATTCGTTGTTACAAATATATTTGGTAAATCATTTCAATATGCAAAATTAAATGAAAGGCAGAGTTTGACAAAATGTTCACAAAAAAGTAACAAAATTATTTTTCGCCTTTGATTGCAAAATGTGTATGGAATATGGTAAAATTATATTAAAATCGGGGCAAATTTTTAATTGCTTTTAATTTTATGTAACGGAGGCACGATATGTTGAAAAATGACGAAAAAGTGTATGGTTCGTCTAAGGTAAGGCTTGAATCGATTTTTGATGCAGGTACCTTTGTTGAGCTTGGAGCATACACCAAGCGTCAGGGCTCTGACGCGGATTTCGAGGGTGTTCTTTGTGGATACGGTTCTGTGAACGGAAAGCTTGCTTTTGCATTCGTTCAGGACAGCGGAAGGACTAAGGGAGCATTCGGTGAAAGACATGCCAAGAAGATAGAAAATCTTTATTCCTTAGCAATAAAGAACGGCGCGCCTGTTATCGGTGTATTTGACAGCGCAGGTGCTGTGGTATACGACGGAGCAGCTGCTCTTGCCGCATACGGAAGATTTATGAAATGTGTTTCCGACGCATCGGGAATTATCCCCCAGATCGCGGTCATTGACGGCGTTTGCGGAGGCTCCTCTGCAGTAGTCGCGTCTATGTTTGATTTCACGGTTACCATAAAGAATATATCAAAGCTTTACGTAAATTCTCCCTTCGTTATCGGAGCGGAGGCAGGAAGCTCTGACTTCGCGGCGGCTAACGGAATTTGCGCGTATGCCGCAAAGGATGAGGGCGATGCCTTTGCATATGCAAGAGCTCTTGTAGAGATCCTTCCCGCAAACAATGCCGACGGCGCATTTGCTGAGAACGGTGACGATATGAACAGAGCGGTAGCCTTTGACGCTGAGAGCTACAAGGCAACCGAGCTTATTTCACAGATCGCCGATAACGGCAGATTTACCGCGATCTATGCTGATTACGCTAAAAATTCGGTTCTCGGATTTGCTTCATTTGGCGGTGTTACCGCAGGTGTTGTAGCCTCTGATCCCGAGAATGGCGGAATTCTTGATATTAAGTCTGCAAGAGCTATTGCAAAGCTCGTAAGCTTCTGTGACAGCTTCGCAATTCCTGTTCTTACTCTTGTAGATAGCCAAGGACTTGACGTAAGCCTTGAGGCTGAGGGCGCGGCTTACGCATCCGAGCTTGCAAGACTTGCTTACGCTTATACCTCCTCCGCGAATGCAAAGCTTACCGTAGTGGTAGGTAAGGCTTACGGAGCGGCGTTTACTCTCCTTGGCTCCAAGTCGGTTGGCGCGGATATGGCTCTGGCGCTTCCCACTGCCTGTATCAGCGTTCTCTCTCCCGAGGCATCTGTTGCTTTCGTATGGAACAGCAGAGTTGGAGAGAAGAGCCGCGAGGAGCTGGAGCAGGAATGGGCAGAGAAGTGCGCTTCTGCTGCCGAGGCTTGCGACTGCGGCGAGATCGACGATATAGTCGCTCCCGAGGAGCTTCGCCAGAGGATCTGCGCAGGACTTTCTATGTTGGCATCCAAGGCGGAGGGAACACCCGCTCGCCGTCACGCCAATATGCCTCTTTGATTTGGAGGAAAGGTTATGTTGTATAGTGCATTATATACCGCAGGGCAGAATATGGGAGGCGCGTTCTCCGCTGAACGACTTGCTCTGGCAGGTCAGATGACCCTGATAGGTATGGGAATGATATTTGCGGTGCTTTCTATTCTTTGGGGTGTTCTTGCGATATTCAAGCTGATATTCGTAAAGCCTACTCCCAAGAAAGCAGAGCCTGCTCCCGTAGTCGTTCCTGTTCCCGAGCCTGTGGCAGAGGAGGGCAACGACGAGGAGCTGGTAGCGGTCATTACCGCAGCGGTTGCCGCATATAGAGCAAGTGAAGAACCTACCGCCGAGGGAGGATTCAGAGTAGTGTCCTTCCGCAGAGCAAATGGCGGCAAGGCTTGGAATTCAAAATAATTTATTGAATCGAGAGGTGTAAAATGAAAACTTATAATATTACCGTAAACGGCGTTACCTATACTGTACAGGTTGAAGAAGTAAGCGAAGGCGCGGTTCCCATGGCGGCTCCCGCTCCCGTAGCAGCTCCCGTAGCACCCAAGTCTGTTCCCGCTCCCAAGGCAAGCGCATCTGCGGGGGCGGTCAGCGTAAAGGCTCCCATGCCCGGAAACATTATGAAGGTCAACTGCAAGGTTGGAGCTTCTGTAAAGAAGGGTGACGTTCTCGTTGTTCTTGAGGCTATGAAGATGGAGAACGACATTTGCGCTCCTGCTGATGGCGTTGTTGCAAGTGTTGAGGTGTCTCAGGGCGCAACCGTCGAGACCGATGCGCTCCTCGTAACGCTTAACTGATTTCTTTCGATATACACAACTAATTCAACGAAAGGAAACGGTAAGAAATGCTTGAAGCAATACAAAAATTTCTTAGTACCACAGGTGTAGCAAGACTTTTTGCCAACACCAACTGGTGGCAGACCGCAATAATGTTCGCGATCTCCTTTGTGCTCGTATATCTTGCTATCGTAAAGCAGTTTGAGCCGCTGCTCCTGCTTCCTATCGCCATAGGTATGCTGCTTACTAATCTTCCCGGCGCTAATATGTTCCATCTGGAATACTTTATAGCCGACGAGATAAGCTTTGGAACCATACTTCACAACGGCGGTCTTCTTGACCTGCTCTACCTTGGCGTAAAGCTTGGTATATATCCTTGTCTTATATTTATAGGAATAGGCGCGATGACCGACTTCTCGCCTCTTATATCTAACCCTAAGAGCCTGCTTATCGGTGCGGGCGCGCAGCTTGGCGTATTCGTAGCCTTTTCTGCAGCTCTTATCTCGGGATTTTTCAGTCCCAACGAGGCTGCGGCAATCGGTATTATCGGTGGAGCTGACGGCCCCACGGCGATCCTCGTAACAAAGACGCTGGCTCCCGCGCTTCTTGGCGCTATCGCTATTGCGGCGTACAGCTATATGGCGCTGATCCCTATGATCCAGCCTCCCTTTATGAAGCTGCTCACTACCAAAAAGGAGCGTCAGATAAAGATGACCGCTCTCCGTCAGGTATCCAAGACAGAGAAGATACTTTTCCCCATAGTGGTTACCTTCGTGGTAGGTCTTATAGTTCCCGATGCGGTTCCGCTTGTGGGCTGTCTTATGTTTGGTAACCTTCTCAACGTTTGTGGCGTTACCGACAGACTTTCTAAGACCGCTCAGAACGAGCTTATGAATATCGTTACCATATTCCTTGGAATTACCGTTGGCGCAACTGCAAGCGCCCAGAACTTCCTTAAGGTGGAA
This sequence comes from Eubacteriales bacterium, assembly GCA_045632105.1. GTDB lineage: Bacteria > Bacillota > Clostridia > Oscillospirales > CAG-272 > HGM12713. Next base: position 14,854 of record JAZQVZ010000034.1, read on the forward strand.
ACGTTGCTTATTATCGCTTGCGGACTTATCGCGTTCTGTATATCCACCTGCGGCGGTCTTATCACCGCAAAGATAATGAACTGGATAACGGGCGGAAAGATCAATCCCCTTATCGGTTCGGCAGGCGTTTCCGCGGTTCCTATGGCGGCGAGAGTTTCTCAGAAGGTAGGACAGAGCGAGGACCCATCCAACTTCCTGCTTATGCACGCAATGGGCCCCAACGTGGCGGGAGTTATCGGCTCCGCAGTGGCGGCAGGCGTATTCCTGTCGTGGTTTAAATAATCGGAGGTTAGTATAATGGCAAAGGTAAAAATTACAGAAACCGTTCTCCGCGATTCACATCAGTCGCTTATCGCAACGAGAATGACCACCGAGGAGATGCTTCCCATACTGGGCGCCCTCGATAAAATAGGCTATCACTCCCTTGAGGCTTGGGGCGGAGCAACCTTTGACTCCTGTCTGCGCTTCCTTAACGAGGATCCTTGGGAGCGACTCCGCAAGATAAGAGCAGAGGTCAAGAACACCAAGCTCCAGATGCTTTTCAGAGGGCAGAATATTCTCGGATACCGTCACTATTCGGATGACGTGGTAGAGTACTTTGTACAGAAGTCTATCGCAAACGGTATCGATATCCTTAGAATTTTCGACGCTCTTAACGATGCCCGCAACCTCGAGACCGCTATCAATGCGACCAAGAAGGAGGGCGGACACGTTCAGGCGGCTATCAGCTATACCACGGGACCCGTATACACTCTTGAGTACTTTACAAACTATGCAAAGACTCTTGAGAGCATGGGCGCGGATTCTATCTGTATCAAGGATATGGCAGGACTTCTTAAGCCCTATGACGCTTACGATCTGGTCAAGGCTCTTAAAGAAACTGTCAAGGTTCCGATTCAGGTGCATACTCACTATACCTCGGGTCTTGCTTCTATGACGCTTATGAAGTCTATTGAGGCAGGCGCGGATATCGTGGATACCGCAATCTCGCCTATGGCTCTTGGCACCTCTCAGCCCCCCACTGAGGCTTTGGTTGCTACTCTCGCAGGCACCGAGTACGACACAGGCATCAAGCTTGAGCAGCTCGACGAGATCACCAAGTATTTCGCTCCCTTAAGAGAGAAGTTCCTTGCAAGTGGACTTCTTGACCCCAAGATGCTTAAGGTCGACGTGAACGCTCTTATATATCAGGTTCCCGGCGGAATGCTTTCTAACCTTGTTTCTCAGCTGAAGCAGGCGGGCAAGTCAGATAAGCTTACCGAGGTTCTTGAGGAGGTTCCGAGAGTAAGAGCAGATGCGGGATATCCCCCTCTGGTAACTCCTTCCTCCCAGATAGTAGGAACTCAGGCGGTGTTCAACGTCATCGGCGGAGAGCGCTACAAGATGGTTACCAAGGAGTTCAAGGGCCTTATTGAGGGTCAGTACGGCAGATCTCCTATGGAGATAGATCCCGAGTTTACCAAGAAGATAATTGGTGACACTCCCGTTATTACCTGTCGTCCCGCAGATAATATTGCCCCTGAGCTTGACATCCTTCGTGAGAAGATCAAACCCTATATGGAGCAGGATGAGGACGTTCTCTCCTACGCTCTCTTCGAGCAGGTGGCTCTTAAATTCTTTGAATACAGAAAGGCTAAGAAGTACGGCCTTGACGATAACGCGGATGCCGCGCTCGGCGTTCACAACGCGTAAAATAAAAAAGCTCCCAACATTGTTGGGAGCTTTTTTATTGTCTCTTAGGAGAGGAGAAGGATAAGCAGGGTGGTTGCAACACCGGAAACCATAAGTCCTGCAAGGATCCAACACATTACTCTGACGAAGGTCTTGTTTCTGTTATTCATTTTAGGTTCTCCTTGTTAAATGTTATTCGTATCTATTGAAAGCTGAAGCGCAGAAAGGTCGCTGTCGGGAATAGCCTGTCCCGATGCGGGGATCTTCAGCTTCTTGTATCCCTTCGTGTATGCCTCGGGGATATTGTCGGTAGCGTAGAGAAGCTTGTTATTCTTCTTCATAGTCATAAGAGTTACGCCGCCCGAGGTTCTTGTGGATTTTACGGGGATCAGCGCGGTCTTGATTGTTATAGCGCGCTCTGCATCGCTGACAAGAAGGATATCGAAGGGATCCTTTTCTACCTCGTAGAATACGGCGCAGATGGGAGATGCGGAGGAGTAAGCGTTTATGAGCTTCTTTCGGTTGCCCTTGGTCTCGTAGCAGCTTGCGGGAACGCGTACGCCCTTACCGTTTTCAAAGATATAAACGAAATTCTCGCCCTCGGGGTAGCCCTTCTGGATTCTCATAAATACGGGACGCTCGCCGTCATCCATACCAAGCTTCGCAGGGAGGAATTCACCCATAGCGGACGCCTTGCAGCACTCGAAGTCCGAGTTCTTTGCACGGTATATCTGACACTTGTTGGTAACGAATATCAGGTCGGCAAGGTTGTCGGTCTCGGCGGTGTAGGTCAGCACGTCGTTTTCCTTGAGCTTCTGCTCGTCGTTTCCTCTGAGCGACTGAAGAGTTATCTTCTTGAAGTAGCCCTCCTTGGTGAGATAGATACGAACGTTGTAGTTTTCTATCTCTTCCTTTTCGTCGTATGCCTCTACCTCGTCCACGTGCATTATCTGGGAGCGGCGAGGCTGACCGTACTTCTTCTTTACGTCGGTGAGCTGAGAGGAGATAAGCGCCTTGATCTTAAGCTCGTCGGCAAGGATATCCTGGATCTTCTCGATGTCAGCCTTGAGCGTGTCAAGCTCGTCGATGCGGTTGAGGATATACTGCTTGTTAAGGTTACGGAGCTTGATCTCTGCAATAAACTCTGCCTGTATCTCGTCGATAAGGAAGCCGTTCATAAGGTTGGGGATAACGTCCTCTTCCTTTTCTGTATGACGGATTATCTTTATAGCCTTGTCGATGTCAAAGAGTATCTTCGCAAGACCCATAAGCAGATGGTGCTTGTCCTGCTTCTTCTTAAGATCGTAGTTAAGCTCTCTGCGAACACAGGTAACTCTGAACTTTATCCACTCCTTGATGATGTCGATAACACCAAGCTGATAGGGAGAGGAGTTGATAAGCACGTTGAAGTTACACTTGAAGCTGTCCTCAAGAGGAGTCATCTTGAAGAGCTTGGTCATAAGCTTGTCGGGGTCTACGCCACGGCGCAGATCGAGTGTGAGCTTAAGACCCTGAAGGTCGGTCTCGTCACGGAAATCCACGATCTCCTTAAGCTTACCCTCCTTGACAAGCTCACTTATCTTGTTAAGTATAGCCTCAATAGTGGTGGAGTAGGGGATCTGGGTTATGTCGATACAGTTCTGGGACTTGTCGTAGTTGTAGCGAGATCGGATCTTCACCGAGCCCGAGCCTGTTTCGTATATCTGTCGCATATCGTCGCGGCTGTAAAGAATGGTTCCGCCACCGGGGAAATCGGGAGCCTTGATGATATCAAGTATCTTCTCGATAGAGGTGTTGGGGTTCTTAAGTATTGCTATTGTTCCGTCGCAGATCTCTCCAAGGTTAAAGGAGCAGATATTCGACGCCATACCTACCGCGATACCCGTGTTGGGGGTAACAAGGATATTAGGGAAGGTGGTGGGAAGGAGAACCGGCTCCTTCATAGTGTTGTCGTAGTTGTCGGTGAAATCTACCGAGTCCTTGTCAATACCGCGGAAAAGCTCGTTGCAGAAGCCCTCAAGCTTTGCTTCGGTATAACGGGATGCGGCGAATTTCATATTGGAGGAATACTGCTTACCGAAGTTTCCCTTAGAGTCTACCAAAGGATGGAGCAGCGCCTCGTTGGCTCTGGTAAGACGAACCATGGTTTCGTATATCGCCATATCTCCGTGGGGGTTGAGCTTCATGGTCTGTCCCACGATATTTGCGCTTTTGGTTCGGCTTCCCGTCAGCAAGCCCATCTTATACATAGTATAGAGAAGCTTTCTGTGAGAGGGTTTAAGGCCGTCTATTTCGGGTATCGCACGGGAAACTATAACGCTCATTACGTAGGGCATATAGTTTTTCTCGATAGTTTCGGTTATAAGCTGCTCCTGTACGGGAGCGTAAACTATCTCGTGCGCTTCTTTTGCCTTAGATGATTTTTTTGCCATTTGATACCGTCCTTGTTTTTGATTAAAGCCGTATCGCTTAAATTTTCTTTACCGTGTGGGCGGCAGCCCTTATCATACGGTTATAGAGCGCCAGCCCAAGACCGTCGGTGGAGGGCAGATGCGCGTATATTATATCGCCGTCCATAGAGTCAGCATGACGTAGAGCGCCGAACAGACGCTGAGCCTGTGCGCTAAGATCGTCGGAGCGACCTATCGGAACGGTGTTTTTGTTTTCTAATTGAGTCTGCTCCTCATCGTAGCAGAGTATGATGCAGTTCTCGCTCTTTTGAGCGTTTATCAGAAATTCAAGCACGTCACTATCTTTTCCGTCAAGAAGCACTAAAGGCGCCTTGGGGGCGTAATGTCTGTACTTCATTCCGGGTGAGAGCGGACGCTCGTTTTCTTTGAGCGCCTCGGTAACCGCGTGAGATATCTCCACCTCCTCGCAAACGCAACCAAGAGCGTCTGCCGTTATAGCTCCGGGACGAAGCAAAATTGCCTTGTTGCCGTCAAGCTTTACGATAGTAGATTCAAGTCCTATCTCACATTCTCCTCCGTCGATGATCGCGTCTATCTTACCCTCCATATCCTTTATAACGTGGAGAGCGCAGGTAGGGGAGGGAGAGCCCGAAATGTTTGCCGAGGGAGCGGCAATGGGAACTCCTGCCTCTGCTATGAGAGCGCGAGCCACCGAGTGAGAGGGGCAGCGTACCGCTACCGAGTCAAGCCCTCCCGTAACTTCGCTGGGGATAGTGTCCTTTTTGGGTAGTATTACGGTGAGGGGTCCCGGCATAAACGCCTCGGCAAGCTTATAATAAAGTGGGGAGGTGTAGGCGTAGCCCTCTGCATCCTTGGGGTCGGATACGTGTATTATAAGAGGGTTGTCCGAGGGACGACCCTTTGCCGCGTATATTTTCCTTGCGGCATTTTCGTCGGTAGCATCGGCGCCAAGACCGTAGACGGTTTCGGTGGGGAAGGCTACCAGTCCCCCGTTCTTCAGGATATCGGCGCAGCGCGCGATGGCGCTATTGTCGATATCCTGCGGGGTCATTTTAAAAATTTCGGTTTTCATTCAAGCCTCTTAAACTGTTTCGGCATTTTTAAGCTTTTCTGCGGTGTCGGCGGTGATGAGTGCGTCTATCATTACGCCTATATTTCCGTTGAGAAAGCTTTCAAGTGAGAAGAGGGTCATTCCTATTCGGTGGTCGGTTATACGTCCCTGAGGATAATTATAGGTACGTATACGCTCGCTTCGGTCTCCCGTTCCTACCTGACTTCGTCTGTCGGAGGCTATCTTCTCGTTTTGCTCGGTTATCTTCATATCGTAGAGCTTGGTCTTGAGCATCTTCATCGCTTTATCGCGATTCTTGAACTGGCTTCGCTCCTCCTGACATTCTATCACAAGGCCTGTGGGCTTATGTGTCAGTCGGACAGCCGATTCGGTCTTGTTGACGTGCTGACCGCCCGCTCCACTGGATTTGCAAGATTCTATGATGATATCCGCAGGGTTTATCTCGATTTCCACGTCCTCGACCTCGGGGAGAACGGCTACCGTTGCGGTAGAGGTCTGTATTCTGCCCTGAGATTCGGTTTCGGGAACTCTCTGCACGCGATGAACTCCGCTTTCAAACTTAAAGCGTGAGTAAGCGCCGTCGCCCTCGATCATAAAGGTTATCTCGCGGTATCCGCCAAGCTCGGTCTCGTTGGCGTTCATAAGCGACACGCGGAATCCGCTGGCCTCTGCGTACATAGTGTACATACGGTAGAGCACACCCGCGAACAGCGCCGCCTCTTCGCCTCCTGCTCCACTTCGTATCTCCACCATAACGTTCTTGTCGTCGTTGGGGTCACGGGGGAGGAGAAGTACCTTAAGCTCCTCTGTAAGCGTCTCAAGGCGCACCCTTATTTCCTTGTATTCGGCGTTGGCAAGCTCTCGCATCTCGCTGTCAAGCGATTCGTCGAGCATAGCGCGCAGGTCCTCGCTTTCGCTAAGCGTGGACTTATATTCTCTGTATTTTTCGATAATGGGGGTAAGCGCCTTATAGTCCTTCATAAGGGCGGTAAAGCGCTCCTGATTGGAAAATACGTCGGGGGAGGCAAGCTCCTCCTCCATTGAGGAGTATCTTGCCTCTGCGTCCTTGAGCTTTTCTAACATATATCAGTCGAAGTTGTAGAATGCCTTGATAGCTCTGTGGGTCTCGTAAACGTCAACCTTTGCAACTACCTCGTAGGGAGCGTGCATTGCGATAACAGCAACGCCAAGGTCGATGGTTTCGATGTTGTGCTTGGAGATGTACTTAGCAACGGTTCCGCCGCCGCCGATGTCTACCTTACCAAGCTCTGCGGACTGCCATACAACGCCGTCCTTCTCCATAGCTGCGCGGAGCCATGCGATGTACTCGGGGTTTGCATCGTTGGTGCCGCCCTTTCCGCCGCTGCCTGTGTACTTGGTGAAGATGGTTCCGCAACCAACCATAGCCGAGTTCATCTTCTCGAATACCTCGGGGAAGTTGGGGTCGTAGCCTGCGGAAACGTCAGCGGAGAGACACTTGGAGTTTGCGCGGAGAAGCGCAGGGGATACGCCAAATGCGGCTGCGATCTCGTTCATAAGGTCGAGCATAAGGTCGCACTGCATACCGCTTGCGCCGTCACTGCCTGTCTCTTCCTTGTCAGCGAGAATGCACATAAGAGAGTGAGTGCAGCCTGCATCAAGAGACTCAAAGAGAGCGGTGATAGAGGGATATGCACATACGCGGTCATCGTGACCGTATGCGCCGATGAGAGAACGGTCAAAGCCGATATCTCTTGCCTTTGCAGCGGGAACTACGCAAAGCTCAGAGGAGATGAAGTCCTCCTCGGTAATGCCGTACTTCTCATTGATAAGAGCCATAACAGCGTTCTTTACGGACTCGTCGTCAGCATCGGGCTGGTTGCCGAGCAGAACGTTGAGCTGCTCGCCCTTGATACCCTCGGAGAGGGGAAGCTTTGCCTGCTCACGTCCAAGGTGGGGGAGAAGGTCGGTGATGTAGAATACGGGATCCTCATCGTTCTCACCAATGCATACCTCAACGGTAGAGCCGTCCTTGGTGATAACTACGCCGTGAAGCGAAAGGGGAGTAGCAACCCACTGATACTTGCGGATACCACCGTAGTAGTGGGTCTTGAAGAATGCCATTCCGCCGTCCTCGTAGAGAGGGCACTGCTTAAGGTCGATTCTGGGAGCATCTACGTGAGATGCGGTGATGCGAAGACCCTCGCGAACGTCGTCACCGATGGTGAATACGAAAAGGTTCTTGCCTCTGTTGTTGTAGTAAAGGCGGTCGCCCTTATTTATCTCGTCACCGAACTTGTACTCACGGAAGTTCTTTTCCTTGAGCATCTCGATGGTAACGCTTACAGCCTCGCGCTCGGTTTTTGCAGCGTCGAGGAACTTCTTGTAGCCTTCAGCGTATGCATAAGCGGCATCAACTACCTCTTTGCCGGCCTTCTTGTAAACTGTTTCCTTCTTGTAAAGAATGTCTTTGTTCATTTTTCTATCTCCTTTTTATTTGATTTTATTTGTTGTATGTGTACTCATAAAATTTTTTTGCAAGGCTTATCCTGCGAGTATAGGTTTTTGTTTCCTTAAAAGGAATATTCTTTAGAGTGCCGTCACCGTTTGAATATTCGGCGCTTTCAAGCCATCTTGCCACGTTGCCCTCGCCCGCGTTGTATGCGGCGGCTACCGTATCCCAATTGGGGAATTTTTCGTAGAGATATCTGAGATAATATACTCCGTAGCGAATGCCGGTTTCGGGGTCGTATACCTTTTCTACGCTAAGCGCCTCGCCCAGATGCTCCTCAGAGGTCAGCCACAAAAACGTATCGGGCATCATCTGCATAAGCCCCATAGCTCCTGCGGAGGATAGCGCGTTTGGATCGAAATCGCTTTCGGTCTTGATAACGGCGTATACCATAGATGCGGGAACGTTGTATTGCAGGGAGTATTTTTCTACGTATTCCTCGTATTTGAGAGGGTATATCTGCTTTCCTATAAAGGAAAGGCACATATTGGCGACAAGCGTGAGAAGTAATGCTCCTATGGTGATAAGCGCGATAAGGGTAATTGTTTTCTTTTTCATAACAAAGCTCCTTTGGGTCGGTTCAGCTCAAGCTTTGATATGAGCGATATGATATCACTCTTGAATTTCTCGGGGTTGCCGTCGTTACGAAGAATAAAGTTGGAGTGATCGATATAAAATTCGTCGTCCCTCTGCGCCTTTATTCTAAGCTCTGCCTTCTCGCTCGACAGCTCATCACGCTCGATTATGCGCTTGAGCCTTGTGTCAGCCGAGGCGAGCACGCTTATGACGTATGTGCATTCCTTATGAAAGCCCGATTCGATAAGCGTAGGCGCGTCTAAGGCGACCGTGGTAAGACCTTGATCCTTGTAATCCGATATTATTCGGTTGATAGTGTTAAGCACTCGGGGGAGCACCGTGTCGTTGAGAAGCTGAAGCTTTTCCTTTGAAGAAAAGACTATTGCTCCAAGCTTTGTGCGGTCAAGACTGCCGTCGGGGGTGAATATTTCGTCACCAAAGGCGATTCTCAGTGCATCAAGACATTCTGACGGTGGGAGTAACATCGAATGATATACTCCGTCTGCATCGATGCAGGGAATACCCGTCTCGCAAAGATAATGGCAGAGGAGAGATTTTCCTGCGCCCGTAGGACCCGTAACGCCTATGATATTCATTATCACTCTGCCTCCTCAAAATATCATTATGATTATAATACATCATCTTATATTATAACTCATATTCTCTTTTTTTTCAAGAGATTACGCTGATATTTTATAAGATTTTTGTGCAACGGTTTGTGTTGACAAAATTATGTAGGTGTGATATCATAAAAGCAGAATAGCTTATAGCATCCAATGACAAAATAATAAAAAACACGGAGGAAGTAATGAAACTTAATTACAAGAGAACTATTCTCGTAGGCTTTGCCTTTTTCCTTATCAGCGCCTTTTGGCAGGCGTACGATGCTATTATCCCGCTGATACTTACAAACCATTTCGGTCTGTCCCAGTTCTGGTCGGGAACGATAATGTCGCTTGACAACGTTCTTGCGGTATTTATGCTCCCCCTTTTCGGCTCGATCTCTGACAGAGTCAACGGTCGATTCGGTAAGCGTAAGCCCTTTATTTTCTTTGGTACTATTGCGGCGGTGGCTTGCTTTATACTGCTGACTGCGGTAGACAATATCCAGCTTGCACGTCTCTCGCTTACCTCTATTCCTGCGGATGCTGTTCTGGCAGGCACCGACGAGCAGGCGCTTGGCGTGGTTCTTGCTAAAGCGTTTGAGTTAACTATGCAGAATCCTATTCCGCTGATAATGTTCATTGGCGTTCTTTTGCTGGTGCTCATAGCTATGGCTACCTTCCGTTCTCCCGCTGTGGCTCTTATGCCCGACGTTACCGTAAAGCCCTTGCGCTCTAAGGGTAACGCAATAATCAATCTTATGGGCGCGGCAGGCGGAGTTATAGTTCTTGTTTTGGGTATGGTATTCTCCACCTCAAAGAATAAATATATGCCTTACACCCCTTACGTTATTTGCGTTTGCGCTATAATGCTTCTCGGATTTGTGGTATTTATGCTTACGGTAAGAGAGAAGAAGTGGGCAAAGGAAATGCAGGATGCTACCGAGGAGCTGGGTCTTGAGGAAGCCGAGGAGCCATCACAGTCCGAGGAGTGCCGTAAGCTCTCTCGCGGAGAATTCCGTTCGCTTTTGCTTATTCTTGCATCGGTTGCGCTTTGGTATATCGGATATAACTCTATAACAAGTAAGTATTCGGTTTATGCTACGAATATACTTGGATTTGATTACAACCTTACGCTTATCATAGCGCAGGCGGCTGCAATAGTTTCTTATATCCCCGTTGGAATGATAGCCTCTAAAATAGGCAGAAAAAAGACTATCCTTGCAGGTGTTATAATGCTTGCATCTGCGTTCTTTATAGGTAATTTCATTACTCCCTCCACACCCGAGATGGTGATGTATCCCGTATTTATTCTTGCGGGAATAGGCTGGGCTACCATCAACGTTAACTCCTTCCCCATGGTAGTAGAGCTTGCAAAATCGGGCAACGTAGGAAAATACACGGGCTACTATTACACCGCGTCTATGTCTGCGCAGATAGTTGCTCCCATTTTGTCGGGATTCCTTTACGAGATAAGCATGCGCGCATTCTTCTTCTCCTTCGGTACGGTCTTCGTAGCGCTGTCCTTCCTGACAATGCTCTTCGTTAAGCACGGTGACTCCAAGCCGATGAAGCAGGGCGCTCTCGAGAGCCTTGGCGCTGACGATTAAGGAGGAGCTATGGAGCCTTACGTAATAGCTCTTTTGGTAGTGCTTGGTATAGCACTTGCCGTTTTTGCGGTCTATCTTATACTGATAGCGCCGGGTAAAAAGAACGGTATTAAGAAATACTCAAAAATAAAGTATGCGCACCGCGGACTTCACGGCGATGGCAGAGCAGAGAATTCTATGTCTGCCTTTAAGGCGGCTGTAGAGGCGGGATACGGCATTGAGCTTGACGTGCGACTTTCAAAGGACGGCGAGCTTATGGTCTTTCACGACGACACTCTTGACAGAGTGACGGGAGTGAGCGGCCGTGTGGATGAATATACCGCCGAGCAGCTTTCAAAAATCAAGCTTTCGGGCACCGAGGACGGCATTCCTACCTTCAAGGAGGTCCTTGAGGCGGTAGACGGCAGAGTCGTGCTTCTCGTTGAAATAAAGGAGGATGCCGGTGTTTCTGCGGTTTCGGAGAAGACCGCGCAGATGCTGGCGGAGTATGACGGAGAATATATAGTGGAGTCCTTTAACCCACTATCCCTGTCGGTTATAGCAAAGCGCTTGCCTAAGGTGGCAAGAGGAATTCTTTCTCACAGATATTACGAATATGAGCAGTATCAAAGACCATTGTATTTTTTGCTTCAGTGTCTGCTTCTTAACCGTATGTGCAGACCTGCGTTTATAGCTTACGATCACCGTCACGCCAAAGCGCTCTCTCTTCGTCTTGCACGTTTGATGGGCGCTGTGACAGTCGCTTGGACGGTAAAGTCGGCGGAGGATGAGGCACGGGCTTATAAAAACGGATTTGACACTATAATATTCGAGGGCTATCTCCCCGAAAAGTAAAAATAAAAAGCTTCCTCTTCGGAGGAAGTTTTTTTATATTGATTGACGGCGACAGGCTTTTGTGGTATAATAGCAAAAGTAGAATATAATTCTTTTGTTTGAAAGGAAATAATATGGCGAATTACAGACGCGGAAGAATAAACGACGAAATGAAAAAGGAGCTTTCTGCTGTGCTTCGTGAGGTCAAGGATCCCAGAGTCAGCGATGCTTTCATAAGCATTACTTCGGTTGAGGTTACGGGTGACCTGAAGTTTGCAAAGGTATATTACTCGGCTATGATGGGAGATAAAAAGGAGGTCGCAAAGGGTCTTAAGTCCTCGGCGGGCTTCATAAGACGTGAGATCGCAAGACGTCTTAATCTTCGTATGACCCCCGAATTTACCTTCTGTGAGGATCATTCTATCGAGCACGGCGCTCGTATCTCCAAGCTTCTTAACGGTATTGAGATCACCCCCGAGGAGGACGAGAGCGATGACGGTCAGCTTTAATGCGCTTACCTTCGATCAGCTTTGTCAAAGGCTTTGTAAAAACAAGAAAACGTTTATAATCTATCATATCCGCTCGGATGCCGATGCGGTAGGATCGGCGTTTGCTCTTAAGGAGCTTTTGCGAGCTATGGGTATTCCCGCATACTGCCTTTGCAGCGACGAGGTCCCCGAGAGATTGCAATTCCTTATGGACGGCACGCAGGGAAGCGTTCTGCTTTCCGACGAGGGATCTCCCGATTACGAGCAGGTAATAAGCGTGGATTCGGCGTCGCCGGCCCAGCTTGGCGAGCTTTTTATTCGCCTGCGCAAGGACGTGGATATTATGATAGACCACCACGCCAGCGGAACCCCCTATGCCGATAATTATATCGACCCTACGGCGGCGGCCACGGGTGAGATAATCTACGCTATTGCCAAGAGATTGGTGGAGATGGGCGAGATAGAGAGCATCCCCCCGAGAGTTATAAACTGCGTTTACGCGGCTATCAGCTCGGATACGGGAGGATTCAAATATGCTAACGCTACACCCAAAACTCTTCGCATTGCGGCTGAGCTTCTTGAGGCAGGAGTTGACGGCGCGGAGCTTAACAGACTTCTTTTTGACTCTAAGTCGGTAAAGCAGATAAAGGCCGAGGGAGAGGCGATAAAGCGCCTTCGCACCTATGCCGACGGACGTGTTGCAGGCTGTACTCTGCCTTACTCGGTAAAGGAAGCGCTGGAGCTTGAGGACGAGCATTTGGGTACGCTTATAGACATTCCTCGCTCGGTCTATGGGGTCGAGGTAGCCTTCGCTATAAAGCAGGAAACCGCAGACGGAAGCTTCAGGGTGTCTATGCGCTCGGCGACCGATTTTGACGTGGCGCAGATATGCGCTGTATTTGGCGGCGGCGGTCATAAGAGAGCCGCAGGCTGTACTGTCAAGGCATTTAGCGTCGAGGAAGCAGAGAAGAAGATACTCGATGAGATATACCGAAAGCTTAAATAAAAGACGGTTTACCCGTCTTTTATTTTTGTTTTTAGAGAAATCTATTGACAGATCACCAAAAATATGATATCATTTTAATATCAAAGAAACCTTTTGGAGGTATATTATGCAAGAAAAAGTTTTGAAAAACAAAAAGATAGGAATGTTGGTTCTGGTTCTTGATATTCTTCTGCTTGCGGCTGCAACTGCTGCTGTTATATTTGGTGGCATAATGTCAGAGGAGCAGGACTGGGCATTCGGTTGGGTGCTGTTCGGTGTTGGAATGTTTGTGCTTTGCGTAGGCTGGATCCCGCTTATCGGTCTTCGTGTCCTGAAGCCCCAGGAGGCATTGGTGCTCACCCTTTTCGGTAAGTATATCGGTACTATCAGAGAGGCAGGATTCTATTGCGTTAACCCCTTCTGTACCTCGGTAAATCCTGCGGCTAACACCAAGCTCAACCAGAGCGGCGACGTTAAGACTAACGTAAGCGCTCCTGCGGTAAACGCACAGGGTCAGATAGGCGCTAACATAGTTGACAAGAAGATCTCTCTTAAGATCATGACCCTCAACAACAACCGTCAGAAGATAAACGATTGTCTCGGAAACCCCGTTGAGATCGGAATTGCGGTAATGTGGAGAATCGTTGACACTGCAAAGGCTGTGTTCAACGTTGATAACTATAAGGAATTTCTTTCTCTTCAGTGCGACAGCGCTCTTCGAAACGTAGTTCGCATCTATCCCTACGACGTGGCTCCCAACGTGGATACCACAGGCGACGGTATGGCAGACGAGGGAAGCCTTCGCGGCTCCAGCGAGATAGTTGCCCAGAGAATACGCGACGAGATACAGGCTCGTGTAGAGGAGGCAGGTATCGAGATCATCGAGGCGAGAATAACCTATCTCGCATACGCTCCCGAGATAGCGGCTGTAATGCTTCAGCGCCAGCAGGCATCTGCAATAATCGATGCAAGAAAGATGATTGTTGACGGAGCTGTTGGAATGGTAGAGATGGCTCTCGCACGTCTTTCTGAGAACAATTCTATTCAGCTTGACGAGGAGAGAAAGGCTGCTATGGTTTCCAATCTTCTTGTAGTTCTTTGCGGCAACCGCGACGCTCAGCCTGTTGTAAACTCGGGATCCTTGTATTAATCGGGGGTCTTTATGAACGATTCGCAAAAGAAACAGATACCGCTGAGATTATCTCCAAAGCTTTACGCCGCTATCGCCGCGTGGGCAGAGGACGATTTCCGCTCGATAAACGGACAGATAGAATATCTGCTTTCCGAGTGCGTAAGACAGCGTAAGAAGAATGGAAAGTACGTTTCCGATGAGATAGACGTACCGCCTGAATTGGATATATAAAAATAAGCCGTAGGCAATGCCTACGGCTTTGTTTTTTAGTTAAAGGAAAGCTCGGAAACGTCAGCGAAGCGAATAGAGTTGATTACTATATCCTTTCTGGGCTGATCGCTCGAGTCGGTGCCTACCGAAACGATATCGTCTACTATATCCATACCGTAAACCGTGTAGCCGAATGCGGCGTACTGACCGTCAAGGTGAGAAGAGGTCTTCTGCACTATGAAGAACTGGGAGGTTGCGGAGTCGGGAACGCTGGTACGAGCCATGGAAACCACGCCGCGGAGGTGGATAAGGTTGTTGGTAAAGCCGTTGGAGGTGAACTCACCCTTGATAGTGTCAGCTTTCTTCTGCTCCATATCGGGTGTGAAGCCTCCGCACTGCGCCATAAAGCCATCTATGACTCGGTGGAAGATAAGTCCGTCGTAGAACTTGTCAGAAACGAGCTTTTTGAAGTTTTCAACAGTGGTGGGAGCAACGTCGGGGAAAAGACGGATAAGGATCTTTCCGTAGCTTTCTACGTCGATAAGAACGTAGTCGGTTTCCTCTTCGCTGATCTTTACGCTCTCTATGGAATCGGTTTCGCTGAAGTCTATATCCTTGAGCAGAGGCGCTTCGTGCTGCTTTTTGTCGCAGGATGCGAAGCACAGGAGCATCATAGATGCAAGAATTATGATAGAAATAAGTTTTTTCACGGTTTTCTCTCTTTCTTTTTTATTACCCGTATATTTTAGCAGATTTTGCCCTTTTTGTCAAGGCGGAGGCTCATATTTGAGGGCGGAGAGGGATATAATTAAGGAAAGGGGGAATGAAAAATGGAGAAAAACGACGGCTGGCAGTCAAGGGCGGGACGGCTTTTCTGTGTGTCGGTGGCGCTTCTTGGGGTATATCTTGCTCTTAAATATGCCCTTGGAGTGCTTCTGCCGTTTTTGTCGGCGTGGCTTATAGGAATTCTTTTGTCGGCGTTGGCGAGGAGAAGCGCCAAGCGGCTCGGGGGAAAGAAAAAGAGCTGGGCGGTGTTTTATTCTGCGGTATTTTGGTTGATGGCGTTTGCCATATGCTATCTTGCGGTGGATAAGCTCCTCCGTGAGGCAAGAGATATGCTGGCGCTTATAGAAGAGCGAGAGGAGGATATAACTCGTTGGATAAGCGGTGTTGTGAACGATCTGACGGCGTTGCCGTCAAAAGTGCCGTTTTTAAGCGTTATCGGTGGAGCGGGAGAGAGGGTCAGCGCCTTTGTTTCCAATGGCCTTCAGAGGATAGCAGAGAAGGGTGGCGAGGCATTTGCTACGGGCGTGGGCAGAGCGGTGCTTGGCGCTCCCGGTGTGGCTCTCGGCTTTATAGTTTGCATTATATCCTCGGTGTATATAGCGGTGGATTGGGAGAATATGAGGGAATATCTTTTCGGACTTGCGCCCGAGGGCTGGCGGATAAGAGATATTTTTAAAAGGTTAGGATCGGGACTTAAGGGCTATGGGAGAGCGTATTTCTGGCTTTTTGTGATAACCTTTACAGAGCTTTATGTGGGGCTTCTGCTCCTTGGTCGCAAATACGCGTTTTTTATATCCTTCGTCGTAGCGATATTTGATATGCTTCCGTTATTTAGTGCGGGCGTGGTCCTTGTGGTTTGGGGTATAGTATTGATAGTAAGTCGAGGTTATCTCGTAGGGGTGGGAATGCTGTTGCTTTTCGGCGTGATAACTGTGACACGTCAGATAGTCGAGCCGAGGCTTATAGGAAAGCAATTAGGAATTCACCCTTTGGCTACGCTTGTGGCAATGTATATAGGGTTCAGGCTGTTTGGCTTTTGGGGAATGATACTTTCTCCTGTCGGAATACTTGCTCTTAAGGAGATACTTGAGGGGAGCAAAAAAGAAAAGATTAGAGAAAGAACTTGACACAGAAGGATATGTATGGTATAATAATCGCTGGCGATTATGGGATATAGCCAAGCGGTAAGGCACCAGACTTTGACTCTGGCATTCTCGCTGGTTCGAATCCAGCTATCCCAGCCAAAAAGAGAGGCTCTGCAACGCAGAGCCTCTCTTTTTGGCTGGGCGAAAATCTTCGTCAAAGGCGAATGTCCGGAAAAACACTCAGGCGTTGCGGAGCAACGCCCGTTCGTATTCGTAAAACATTAGATAGATACTTTTGCCTGATTTTTTCGCTCCATACGCGCAAGCATTGATTTAAGCTTGGGGGTGTTATACCGAAGAGCCATAGTGGGTAGAATGTTCAAAAACAGATTAACTAATGCCACGGGGAGCGCTATCGTGAGAGAGCAGGGGAGAGATAACGTGAGCATCGCCAAAAAACCAACGGGATAGGACAGGCGATGCGTCAAAACACCCTTGTTGCACTCTATAATAAATTTTTTAATATAGCTTGGGTCGTCGGGTTCTTTTAGTTTTTTCTTGCTAAAGCCTCCAAGTCCTCCAAGCTCCCATATCTTATCCTTCCAAAGTCTGACCCTTAGCCTTTTGTATAGGCTTTTTTCCTTTTGCGTTACGTGGTAGAGCTTATTATTTATGCCAAACCATCGGTCGGGCATTTTATTGATAGCGATGGCAATGCTTCCATCTAAAGCGAATTGAAGCGCAGTACACCAAATGACCGCTATAATGATATAATACCAGGTTGCTGTTCCAAGCAAAAGATTGAAGGCCGATATAATGAGCATTGCGGCTCCTATGATACTAAGATAAAGCTTCATCACTCACCGTACACCAGGGGCTGTTTATAAAAGTCTTCATAGACCTGTACCCAAGCCTCGTAGTTTGCCTTTCTCATTTTTTCCTTTGCTTCTGCGCTTGACAGAGCTGTATCGGGATATATGGAGGGAAGGATATGAATGGTGTATTCCTGCACGAAAAATCCGTCGCCGTCGAGAACGTCGCTGTCCTCCATGGTTATAAATATCGGCACGATGGGCGCTTTATTTCTTACCGCCAGTGCGAAGGCTCCGTCCTGCAGGGGCTTTGGCTTACGATAGTTCCACCACATGCTCTGCTCGGGATAGATGAGTATGGTCTCTCCTCTGCCGAGAAGAGTTTTTATAGCTTTTAAGAATTTTTTCATGGTTGCTGCCTGACTTGAAAGAGGGAGGGTATTACAATGGCGCATAAACAGACCAAAGGGCTTGGGAGGATTTGTGTAATTTCCCTCGCGAATGATCTTGTAAAGCATTTTTCCGTCCATATGATCTCGCAGAGCTATCCAAACGGCATAATTATCACACGCGTTGAAATGATTGCAGGTAACGATTTTTCCGCCCTTTACGGCTGCGAAATTTTCAATTCCTTTTACGCTCTTTATTATTAACTGACGCTTGGCTATCATTTTGTCAAAAAAGCGTGCGCCTGCAATATTGGCGATCTTGTTTTTGATCTTGCTGGACAGCTTTTCGTTTAAATAATCTATCTGGTCGGGCATAAGCGGGTAGGTTTCGGGGTCGTCCTCTACGTCAAGATGCCATAGCTGCTTTTTTTCAAGCTCGGAAATGCGTTCGAGAAGCTCTAATTTATGTGCTGATTTTTCCATAATATAAACCTCAAATCTTGCAAAGCTTTTTTGAAAACGTATTCTCGGATGCTACGATAATTTTCGCGTGCTCAAGAATTTCACGTGCGGTCGCTTCCTTTTGCGCCATTTTGATCGCATCAAAATTTTGTCTGTTTAAGCATATCTGCTTATAAAAGGGTGATCCTTTGGCGTAATGCCAAAAATGGTCGCCGTACATAACGTCATCATACTGCCAAGGCTTTTTATAAAGAGCGTAGTGCACGATATTGGTTTCTCCCTCACAAGCAAGAGGCATAGGCTCCTTGTTCCAGCCGTTTGGCAGCATATAGATCTTGCCAAGGCACAAATAATTCAAATACGCTTGGTCGGGGTCGAGAAGATCGAAATTATGCTCTGTAATAAGACGTATGAATTTTTCTTCAATTTCGTTTTTTCGAAACGCCTTGAGATTCATCAGTAGTACGCCTGCGTTTACGTATTTGTCGGGATCGACACCAAGCGCTTTTTCGGCATAGACTCTGAATTCATCGGTGTTTTGCACGAATTGCTCGGGAGCGGCTCCCAAAATGTTGTCACCGAGCTCTGTGAAGTAGAGCTTGGATATATCTCCCAAAACCACAAGATCACAGTCTAAATATATTATCTTGTCGTACTGCGGGAAAAGCGAGGCGATAAATAGCCTGTAATAGGTAACTATCGAAAAGTGATATACGTCCTTTAACTTGGATTTGATCTTTTCGATATCACTTGAAATATCGACGAAATCGATCTTGAAGCCGTTTTTTTCGTTTTGCTTGATCTTATAAATATTTTTCTCGTTTAAGCCTGTGTTCAAAATGACGATCTTATAGTTAAACTCTTTTGATGCGTTTGCGATCAGGGATGCAATAGCAACGTCTAAATAGGGTATATAGTTATCATCCGTCGAAAAGAAAATTGGTATTTCCTTAACCATTTCGCGTGCTCCTTTGCTTTGATAATTGCATATTATAATTATACCATAGTTATCTGCAAAGACAACCTACATATACGTAGGGCGCTCCACGAATTGTTTTGACGCCGTAGAGAGTAAATTATACAACTCTACGAATCGTAGAGTGATAAAAAACGCCCCGTTTCTTAGAAACGGGGCGTTTTTATCACTATTTTTTAGGCTTGCAAATAAGCGACCAAAGTACAATAACGATCTGACCTACTACGCCCGACAAATAGATAAGACTTACGTCGATGCCGAAATATAGGCAGGAGATATGTACTGCGGCGAGAATCGACCACATCAACATGGAGATGATAAAGTAGTTATTTCTTGGATTGAACCATATAGAATTGAACACCAGCTTTACGATCAGTACTACGGGCAGGGCGTAAACGAAGTAAAGGAATTGGAAGTGCATTCCTTTTAGGATCAGGGTGGTGATAATAAATGCAACTATGGCAACCAGCCAGGCGCCGCTTTCTGCGATATATGCGATCGGCTTGCGATTATATTGGCGCTCGGTCTTTTCGTTTTCGATGGTGCAGGGTTTAGTATGCTCTGCCGTTACAAGATAATCGACGGTTACGTTAAATACGTTCGCAATATCGACCAATACCGATATATCGGGAGATGATTCTGCTCTCTCCCATTTTGATATTGCTTTGTCGGAATAATTTATTTTTTCAGCCAGCTCAAGCTGCGTCATATTGTTTGCCTGACGAAGCTCGGATATATTTTTGGCGACAATACTTTTTATATCGTTCATTAGAGTTTCTCCAAATGTCAAAGGATATGTATTACAATTTATTTTTACACATTATACCACAGAAAAGGTGGGTTGTCAATTATACGGGATTTGTTTTCTTTGAAAATGCGATATGAGATGAAACAAAACAAAATTTGTAAAAAGCCTGTTGAAAATCCCGCCAAAAAATAGTATAATGTATATAGAAAATACGGAGGGCTGATATGAGATACGATATTGTGCTTTTTGATGCCGACGGAACGCTTCTTGATTTTCACAGAAGCGAGCGAGAGGCTGTTCGCGAGGCTCTTGCTATGTCGGGAATAGATGCTGACGATGAAATGATAAAAAAATACAGTGAGATCAACGACGGTCTTTGGAAGATGCTTGAGCGCAAGGAGATAGAGCGCAGCGTGCTGCTCTATCACAGATTTGAGCTTTTCTGCGAGTATTACGGATACTCTGCGGACGCTAAAAAGATCGCTGTTGACTATATGAACACCCTGTCCACCAAGGGATATCTTATTGACGGCGCAGAGGAGCTGCTTCAGTCGCTTCTCGGCAAGGCGAGAATGTACATAGTTACAAACGGCGTTGAGTTTATTCAGCGCGAGAGATACGCCCGCACGGGTATTGGTAAATATTTTGACGGTCTGTTTATTTCCGAGGCTATCGGCTTTAACAAGCCCGACGTGAGATATTTCAACTACGTTACCGAGCATATTGAGAATTTCGACGCTTCTCGTGCTTTGGTGGTGGGAGATTCTCTTACCTCTGACATCAAGGGCGGAATAAATGCGGGCATCGACACCTGCTTCTATGACCCCTGTGGAAAGGGAGCATCGGGAGATATAATCCCCACGTATACGGCTCTTGATTTTGATGCTGTTTACGACGTTATAGTCGGGGAGGACGGCAAATGATATCGGCTCTTGTTGAGAGTGGAATAGCTTTTAAGGAGAACGAGAGCGTTGCCTCTTATTCTACCTTTAAGGTAGGGGGAGTGGCAACTCTATCGGTGTTTCCCAAGAGCCGTGAGGAGCTTATAACCGCCCTTGGAATACTTTCTGCCGAGGGTATCAAAACCGAGATCATTGGAAATGCATCTAACGTTCTTTTTGCATTTGATAGGTTCGAGGGCGCTTTGATATTTACCTGCGGAGTGTCGGGAGCGCGCGTTGAGGGTGAGCGCCTGTACGCCGATTGCGGCAGCTCTCTGACCCATATCTCGCGCCTTGCGTGTGACTCCTCGCTTTCGGGTCTTGAGTTTGCTTACGGAATTCCCGGTCTTGTAGGTGGCTCGGTATATATGAATGCGGGAGCGTATGGTTCCCAGATAGGCGCGGTGCTTGAATACAGCGACGCTTACGATCTCTCCTCTGGAGAGGTGGTAAGGATATACGATCACGGCTTTGATTATCGCGAGAGTATATATATGGAGCGCCACGAGCTTGTTTGCCTTGGCGGTTGCTTTGCTCTTACCTTGGGTGAGCGTGAGGCTATATCTGCCAAGATGCGTGAAAATATGGATTCGAGAAAGAAGAATCAGCCTCTTGAATTTCCCAGCGCAGGAAGCTATTTCAAGCGCCCTGTGGGACATTTTGCAGGTAAGCTTATTGAGGACTGCGGTCTTAAGGGAATGAGAGTCGGAGGGGCAGAGGTATCCGAGAAGCACGCGGGATTTATTATAAATCGCGGCGGCGCTACGTGGCAGGATATTCTGGCTCTTGAAGAAAAAATAAAGGAGATTGTTATGAGCCGATACGGCGTTCTTCTTGAACGTGAGGTAAGGCTTATAAAGTGAGTTATGTCTTTTACTAAGCGAGTTGTAGAGGAGCTTATAGGCGCGGAGCAGGGCAAGACCTGCTGTCGAAAGGCTATTGCCTGTGGGCTTTTTTGGGGCGCGTCCTTGCTTGAGGGCAGAGTTATAAGCGCGGAATTCTCGAGTGACGCGGCGGCTGAATATGCGTCGGGGATATTGACCAAGAATTTTTCCTCCTCCCCCGAGATAAAAAGAACGGGAAGAGCGGGAAGATATTGGTATTCGGTGACGGCGCAGACCAAGGCTATGTGGGGTCTTTTGCAGAGCGCGGATAACGAGGCTGATGAGCGAAGCATTTCCGAGATAGTAGGCTTTAAGTGCGACGAGTGCGCTCACGCTTTTTCGAAGGGTGCATTTATAGCTCTTGGACACATAAATGATCCTCGTAAGAGCTATCATTTGGAGTTTTTGCTTTCTCCTTCGGTGAGAGCAAAGCGCTTGGCGGATTTCCTTTCCTGTGAGATAGGAGAGGTAAAGACGATTCAGAGAGAGCAGAGAACGGGTATATATTATAAAAGAAATATGCTTATAACAGATCTGCTTTATCACATTCGCGCCATGAAAACAGCGTTTGAGTATTCGGATATATGTATCGAGAATGAGATCCGTAACAGAGAAAACCGTGCGACGAATTTCGTTGCCAGCAACATATCGAAATCGGTTGAGGCATCTCAGCGACAGGTTGCGGCGATCGAGGAGCTTGTTGCTACGGGAGCTATGCTGAAGCTCCCCGAGGAGATTCTGTATACGGCAAGATTGAGGATAGAAAATCCAGACGCTACACTTTCGGAGCTTGCGCGACTTCACGAGCCGCCTATATCTAAGTCGGGGCTTAACCGCCGCCTTAACAGAATTCTTGAAGAATTAGAATAAAAGAAACCCGTTGAGCATTGCTCAACGGGTCTTTTTTATTGTTCGTTTTCCTCGGGTTTAGCTTCGGGTGTGGGAATCTTTGTAAAGCCCGGAATGGTGCAGGAATCGGTTACTACCGAGAACTTCTTGCCGTTGGAGGTGTAGAAGATCTTGGTGGTGCCTATCTCGTCCTCGAAATAAGCGTAACCCTTCTTAGCTACGCCCATTGCTATCTCGGGGGTCTTGATGAGGGTTGCAGACTTGAATTCTGCTTCCTTTTTGGTAGATCCCTCGGTAGATACGTAGATCTTGGTTATGCTGTCCTCGTTAGTTTCGGAGAAGTATACGGAATTTACGCATACCTCCATAGAATCGAGGTCGGCGGAGCTGGTGATTACTGTTCTGTTTTTATCGGAGCGGTCCCAGAAATAGATGAATCCCTTGTCTACGTCCTTTACAAATGCGTAGATGTCACCGCTTTCTATTACGTCAAAAGAGGTAACTCCTGCGAGGACTACCTGAGTATCCTTGGAGAAATCCTTGCTCTTAAGCTTGACCTGCAAGAGAGTGCTTTCTCTCTCGGAATCTATATAGTAGAAATATTTTTTATCGGGGGAGAACTTGCCTATGGTGTCTGCTATCTTGCGGGCGCCTTCCTTTTTGTCAAGGTAATACGTAGATACCTGTGTATGCTCATTATCCTCCTCGTCGACCGTTGTCTTGGTGCAGAGGAAATAGGAGTTGAGGAAGGTTTCGGGACATACTATGGTGCTGTCGGCGTATATAGGAGTGAAGATGCCCTCTGCGATCTGTCTGGGCTCACTCTCACCGATCTTATACATGTAGGATACGGGCTGGGTCTTGTTTTTGGGCTGAACGCAGAAGATTATCTCGTTGCCCTTTACGTTGATACCTGTGATACCAAGGATCTCGCCCATTCCCGAAGCGGTTATTACATTCTGGGTATGACTCTCTGCGTTCTTAGTAACGGTTATGTAGCAGAGAACGCCTCTGAAGATACCGTAGATATAGGTTCCGTCCTTGGAGATTACCGAGGGAGTGAAGTTGTAGGGGCCGATCTTAGTGGATCCGCCGTTGGAGAAATACTTGAGCTCGGTGGTGTTTTCCTTGTCGTCGGATTCTACCGTGTAAACTACTACGCCAGCATCTCCCGAAATGATAAAGTTGTCTGCCTTGGGATTGCTGCTTATAAGCGACTGGTCGTTCTTAGAATAGTAATAGGACTTTCCGTTCTGCTTGTAAACTATACCGGGGGCATAGTCAGCAAGTGCCAGAGGCTTATCGTCGGCTGTGGCTTCGACGGGAGTGATCTTGTTACCGTCGAGAATATACATTTTATATGTTGTCTTATCGTTTTCCTTGGCTGCTTTTTCAAAAACGTATGCAAAGGAACTGTCGGCGGAGGGAATGACCTCGAGCTCGCCGTCAAAGGCTTGCTCGATAACCTTACCGTTAGATGCCAAGCGATACTTTCCTGCGTTGTCTATGTAGCTGATGTAAACGTCGTCCTCCATTTTAATGTTCTTGGGAGGAGCAAACAGGACGGCAACGATAATAACGATTGCCAAAATAATCGCGAGAGCGGCTGCGCCTATGAGAAGAATAAGCTTCCAAGGGAGCTGGGGCTGAGGATTTCTGCGGCGAGGGGGCTGCTTTTTAGGTTGACCCTGACGGGTAGGACCGCCCGCTCCCTGAGGACGCACAGGGCGGGGTGCTCCTTGGGGCGCCGCCTGAGGTCTGTTTGCGGTTGTTCTGAAGGCGTTGAAGTCCTCGTCTACCTCGGATCTTGTGAGAAAGCTCTCGGTTTTTGCACGGCTGTTAGAGTTGTACGAACCGCTTCCCGCGGTTGCCATAGCCGGTGTCATATTATTGTTAAAAAGCATAAAATACCTCCGTGAAGCAATAAATGCAAATATACTTATACGTTGTAATAATTTTACCATATTTATAATATATTTTACAAGAGCATATTGTTACTAAACTATTAACACAATGTTAACACTACTATATATTGTAATTTTTTCATAAAATGGTCACTGTATTTTGCGGTGGAGTGGCTTTTGACCGATTTTCAGTATTAGGAATATTCGGAGCTTCCGCATCATATTATTTTACAGAAAAGAGAAAAGGCGGGATGTGGTATGTCAACGGTGATAAATCTTAAAAACCGAAACGAGGATCCTTATGAAACAGCGGTTCTTGACAGGGTAAAGCGCTTTTTGCCCGATAGGATTCTTGCGGAGATTGATGGAATGCGGTGGAACTCGGGAGAGCGGATAGAGGAGATACGCCTGCGAAGTGGTCACCGAGCCAGCCTTACGGTGGGCGGGGCGCGGGGCAAACGAAATCTGCTTCTTTCTGCCGTTACCGATGCAGACGAGCTGTTCGGAATACTTACCGAGATGTGCGACAGCTCGCTGTATGCTTACGGCGAGAGCATAATCAAAGGATACATTTCCATTGATGGTGGCATTCGCATTGGTGTCTGCGGACACGCTTCGGTGGAGAACGGCAGAGTGCTTGGAGTTCGCAATATATCGGCTTTGAACATACGCTTGCCCTGCGCTACGGCAGAGGTGGCTGGAAAAATAAGAGAGAGGATACGCCTTGCCGCGCTTAGGGGCGAGGGAACTCTGATATATTCTCCTCCTGCTCAGGGAAAGACGACTATACTTCGTTCGCTTGCTCGTAGTCTGTCTAAAGAGATGCGAGTGGCGTTGGTGGATACCCGCGAGGAGTTCGAGGGTTATTTTAACGACAAGAACCTTTTGATAGATCAACTAACGGGATACCCAAAGGCAGAGGGTATCAGGATAGCAACGGCTTTTTTAAGTCCCGAGCTTATTATCTGCGATGAGATAGGCGCGGACGAGGCTGACGCCGTAGCAGAGGCGCAGAATTGCGGAGTACCCCTGCTAGCCTCTACTCACGGAAGCGATGCGTCGGGTATTCTGCGCAGGAGTGGAATTCGTAGGCTCCACGAGGCGGGAGCTTTTGGACTTTATCTTGGAATACGTATAAAATACGGTGAGGGCTTTGAATACTGCTTGCAGAGCAGAGAGGAGATAGCTTGTGCAGATATTCGGGATGATTCTTATTCTCTTTAGCGGCGTGGGGGCGGCATTTGTTTTGCTTCAGGGGCAGAGAAGGGAGCTTGAGAGTGCAGAAGCGGTCCTCGAGCTTTTGTTGTACGTAAAAACGGCTGTGGACACTTATTTAATGACAGCCTCTGAATTGCTTCGCTCTTGCAATGGAGATATTCTACGCAAAATAGGGTATTCGAGCGAGAAGCCTCCCGAAAGCTTTTTGGAGCTAATGGAGGCGTCGGACATACCCGACGAAACGGTAAGAGATATATTTTTCGACTTTGCAAAGGGCTTTGGAAAAAATTACAGGAGGAGGCAATCGGAGGATTGCGCGCTTGCCATTGAAAAGCTGAGATTACGAGTGGGCGAGCTTGAGAAGGCCTTGCCTGTAAGAAGAAGGATGATCGTGAGTATATGTATATCGGTGTCGCTTATATTGGTGATACTGCTGCTTTAACGATTTAGGATAACGAAGGGTTAGGTATGGAAATAGGACTTATACTTAAAATAGCGGGAGTTGGAATTTTGGTGTCGGTGCTGACTACAATTTTGGGAAAATCGGGCAAGGACGAGCAGGCGATGCTGGTGACGGTAGCGGGTATCGTTGTGGTGATGCTTATGCTGGTGGACGAGATAGGAATACTTCTTGAGAGCGTACGCTCGGTTTTTGGGATCTGATATGGATTACACGGCTGATCTTTTGAGAGTGTGCGGCGTGGCTATACTCTGCTCGGTCTGCCTGTTGGTCATGGGGCGAGGTTCGGGAGGAATTGCCGCGGCCCTGCGAATAGGCGGGGGAGTGCTGATATTTGGCTCGATGCTTGTGATACTCGGAAAGAACGTTGAGGTGCTTGGGGGGCTGTTTGAGGTGGTTGACGGGAGCGCCGATCTTGCCGCAAGGGCTTTTTCGCTGATGCTTAAGGCGTTGGGAATAGCGTTCATAAGCAAATTCTGCTCTGACATATGCCGCGATTGCGGCGAGTCTACTCTGGCGGGTGGCGTTGAGAGCGTAGGAAGACTTGCGATAATATCCCTGTCGCTTCCCGTTGTGGCAGAGATCCTTGGTTATGCCTCGGCTATTTTACAATCGGGAGTGTAGGCGACTATGAGGGGATTTATTGTGGTAATTCTCACGGCTATCCTGCTTATGACCCTGCCCGTCTCTGCTGCGGGGCAGACTGTCACTCTGCCCGAGGAGGATTGGGGAAACTTTGAGGAAGCTATACCCGACGAGATAAAGGACATGCTTCCGTCGGACGCTTGGGACGGTGACGAGGGATTTTTTGCGAGCGTTGAGGAGATGAGCAGCGCCGAGTACATTATGGGAGTGATCCTCGACGTTCTTGGGGACAAGCTGGGAAGTACACTTAAGCTGATGCTTATAATATTGGCTTTGTTATTGATCTCCTCAGTATTTAGCGCGGTGGGAGATGGGATGGAAAATTCTTCACTGTCCTCGGCTATGCGCTTTTGCTCGGTAGGAGCGGTAATATCGGTGGTGGTCAGCGTTCAGTATTCTCATTTTGAAATGTTAGAGGGCTTTTTTGAAAAGCTCGGCACTATGATGAATGGAATGGTGCCTGTGGTGGCGGGGATCTGGGCTATGGGCGGAAACGTATCCACCGCAAGCTCGGGAAGCGCCACTCTGTACGTTATGCTGACAGTAAGCAGGGCGCTCTGGTCAAAAACGGTTATACCCGTGTGCTGCGCTCTTACGGTGTTGGGATTTTGCGACGCTCTTTCGGATGAGGTCAAGACGTCGAAAATAATGAGCGCTGTGAAAAAGATATATAATTTTTTGCTGGCGTTGGTGATGACAGTGCTTTTATCTGCGCTGTCCGCGCAGACGACGCTTGCGGCGTCCGCCGACACCACTGCAGCAAGGGCGGCAAAGCTGGTCAGCGGAACGGTGATACCCGTGGTTGGCGGTAGCGTGGGAGAAACGTTTAGAACTCTTGCGGCAAGTGTGTCTTATCTCAAGGGAGTGTTTGGGGTGGGCGGCATAGTTATGATAGCGATCTTAGTGCTTCCCGTTCTTATGTCCACTCTTCTTACTCGGTTCGCTTTTCTTGTTTGCGCAGGAATAGCCGATATGCTTGGGTGTCAAGGAGAGGCAAGGCTTCTTGAAAATCTTGGAGAAAGCTATGGGATATTAGTCGCGGTGGTATCCGGAGTAGGAATAATGTTCGTGCTGTCGCTGTGTATTTTCATGCAGACGGTGGTGGCAATTGCGTGAGGTTAAAATGAAGGAATATTTTTTGACTGTGATAGCGGTAACGGTTATTGGTGGGATAGTTATTTCTCTTGAGGGAGGAAGGGGCTCAGGCAGGTACATAAGGCTTTTGTGCGGTGTGTGTACGGCAGGCTGCATAGTGCTTCCTGTTGCTTCCTTGGTCGCTGACGGTTGGTCGGTGGATGATAACTTTTGGGAATTGTTCAACCAGGAGCAATTTGGGGATAATTATGACGAATATTACAATTGCGCGTTGGATTGTGCCGAAAGTATAAATGCGGATAATATTCTTAAAAACAATATAATACAAGCGCTCTCGTTAGATAATGGTGATATTGATGCTCATGTAGTGGTAGAAAACAATAGTGGTGAAAAATATATTAAACTTGTGGAGGTCACGATATACGCTCAAGGACTCGATATCGACCCCCGATTGGTGCAAAAATACGTAAAAGAGCTTCTCGGATGCCAATGTGTGGTATATTATGATGTATAATTTGTGTGTAGAAAAATATAATTAAAAGAATAAATAAGTTTTATTTTCGGGGGCTTATATTTTGAAAGAAATGTCGAAAAATACAAATAGTTTCTTAAAGAGCAAAAAAACGCTTTTTCTCTTTGTGGCTCTGGCGGCTGTTGGAGTGATATTTATGTGCGCGGTGGGCAAGGATAGCGGTGAAGAGAAGAATTCGGTAAGCATTGAGGATATGGACCCGTCGGTATATGCAGCGGAGGTAGAGGAAAGAGTGGAGGCTCTTTGTAATCGTATCGATGGAGTAAGCTCCACCTATGCCGTGGTGACGCTTAAAGGTGGGTACAGAGCTATCTATGCGTCGGATAGTCAGGCTGGAAGCAGTAATTCCAAAAATCAGACGGTGATCATAGGCAGTGGCTCTGGGGAAAGGGGGCTTCTGGTGGGCTATGAAAACCCTGAGATCGCAGGGATTGGGATAGTTTGCTCGGGCGGAGATGACTACAACGTCAAAAAGAACATAATTTCGGTGATCTCATCGGCGTTTAACATACCCAGTAACAAAATTTTCGTTGCGGGAAGCTGACAAGTCATAAATTTGTTTGCTCGAAAATATATATGTACCGTAGTAAAAAACGAATTTTCGGAGGAGCTTGTTATGAAAATGGAAAACGCGAAGGATAAATTCGCAGCTTTTTGCCGCAAGGTAGGGAAGAAAAATTTTGTGATCGCCGTGGCATTCGTGATGGTTGCGGCGGCTCTTATTGTAGGTATTTCGGTATATAACCGCTCGGACAGTGGCTTTGATTACAGTCAGGGCGTAGGTCTTCAGTCCGGAAACGGCGCGGGTGGCAATGAAAACGATGGTGGTCAGCAGAGTGCGGCAGATACTTATTTTTCCACTGTTCAGGTGAACCGTCAGCGCAGCCGTGACGAGGCTCTTGAGGTGCTTCAGGGTGTTGTTGATAACGCCGCTTCGACCGCTACCGCCAAAGAGGAGGCACTTGCCGAGATAAACAAAATGGCGAAGGTAATGGAGTCCGAGGCTAATATCGAAACGCTTATCGTTGCAAAGGGATTTGCCGAGTGTGTTGCGGTCATCAGCGGCGAAAATGCCAGCATCGTGGTCAAGAGTGAGGGGCTTCAGCCTGCGCAGATATCCCAGATCAATGAGATCGTTTACGAGCAGGCAGGTATTTTGCCTGTAAATATTAAGATCATTGAGCGATAAGCACAAGATGGGCGCGATTTGAATATGCTATATTGCAAAGATGCTTTGGAGGTGTATTCGGATGCGCGGAGAAATAAATGTTGATGGTGCGGCGCTTTTTGCAGCAGCGAACGGTGGCAGAGGATTTGTGGGCTTTTATGAGGATATCTTCGGCAGAAAAGAGATAACGCGACGATACCTGATAAAGGGCGGTCCAGGAACGGGAAAAAGCACGTTTATGCGCAGCGTGGCAGAGGCGGCAGAGGGCACGGGGCTTTTTGTAGAGCGGTACAAATGCTCATCTGACCCCGAGTCGCTTGATGCTATCGTGATAGACGGAAGAATTGCCGTTGTTGATGCTACCGCGCCGCATTTGCTTGATGCAACGCTCCCCGGAGCGAGAGATGAGATAGTCGATCTTGGGCGATTTTGGAGTTCTGAAGGACTTTGTGAGCGCCGCGAGGAGATAGAAGCTCTTTGTCAGGGGAAAAGCGGCTGTTACAGGGCGGCGTACCGTCTTCTTTCGGCGGCTATGCAGGTGGAGGATAACAGCAGAGAGCTGATCGCTCCGTACGCGAGGGTTGAGAAAATGCGCCGCGCCGTAAAAAGGCTGACGTCACGTATTCCTAATGGTGGGGGTTACGCGCTTTCGGTTGGAATATGCGATTCGCTTGGTATGAAGGGCAGAATTTATCTTGACACCTATGAGCGAAGGGCTGAAAAGCTTTATTTGGTGGAGGATGCATATAAGCTTGGCAGTGCGTTTTTGGGACTTGTAGCTGAGGAAGCGGTGACTAAGGGCAACAGGATAAGCGTGTCGTATTATCCTCTCGATCCTTCGTATCCTGATGCGGTATTTTTCGAGGAAAGTCGTGTAGCTTTTGTGCTTGACAGAGGTCAAGCGGAGGGCGAGAAAATAGGTGTGAAGCGCTTTCTTGACGTCTCGCAGGGAGAATTTAAAAGGGTCAAGGGAGAATACAAGGTGAATGAGCGGCTTTGCCGAGGACTTTGTCGGTCGGCGCTGGATCGTCTGGCAGAGGCAGGAGAGTATCATTTCCGCCTTGAGGCGATCTACGGAGAACAGATGGATTTCGCAAGAATGGGCGAATTTACAAGGAGCTTTATAGACTCGCTGACAACTGAATTGAATAGAAGACCGTGAATAAGCGGGGGAGCCTTTCAAGCTCCCCCGCTTGTGCTTGTTTTGCTTGATTTTTTTGCCGTTGAATTTTGTGTTAAATGTTGAAAAAAGGATAGAGGTATTTGTGAAATCTGCCATTTCTCTTATGGGGTAATATAAATGTCTTGACAAAATAATGAAAAAAGGATAAAATAATATAAGAAGAATTTTGCTTTCAACTTATATTTATAGTTTAGATTATATCAAACAACGCAAAGGAGAGATAGATATGAAGAAGACGGTGTCGGTTTTGCTCATAATTGCTATGATGCTTGCCGCTATTCTTGCTATTACGTCGATAAACGCTATTGAGGATTCTGCCCCTGAATTTTCCGAGGCAGGAGAGGGCGCGATCCAGATAAACAGTATGTCCGATTACTTAAACGTGATCCTGAACGGCGAAACCGAGGGCAAGGAGTACAGTCTTAACATAGATGTATATGATACCCCTTTGAATAACTTCAAGGGAACTCTTTACGGAAACGGACACATCTTCAGCGTGTCTGCGGTTGGCTTTGAGGGTAACGTCGGAGCAACTATAAAGGACCTTAAAATTGTATCCAGAAGCTCCAGCACTGTATTCGGTGCTCTCCAGGGAGTTAAGCTTGAGAATATAACTATCGACGCTAAGAACGGCTCGGTTGCAAGCTCTGTTGCCGACTCTACTCTTAAGAACGTTAAGATCACTATGGCAAAGGCAGGAAGCTCTGTATTTGGTAGCTCGATAACGAATTCCAAGCTCAGCGGCGTGGATGTTGTCGTTAACGGCGAAAAGCTTATAACCAGCTCCGCAAACTTCGGAGCTCTTGCTACCACTCTTGAGAACTCGACCCTTGATAAGGTTACCTGTGATTATCCCATATCCGTATCTTACGTCAAGGCATATACGGGTGTTATCGGCGGAATTGCCGCATATGCTAAGGGTGAGGTTACTCTTGAAAACGTAAGCCATCTTAGCTACATACACGTAAATGCTTGGGCATCCGCTTCTGACGGAGTATACGAAAAGACCGATATCGGCGGACTTATAGGCCAGACTATTGAGGAAACTAAGATAGTTATGAGTGACTGTCAGAACTCCGGCGATCTGCTTTCTACTCAGACCGCAACCAATATCGGCGGTATGATAGGTAAGATTTACTGTACCGATGTAATTATGTACAACTGCAAGAACAGTGCAGACATTATGTCTTGCGCTGATACCTCTGATATACACGTAGGTATGGGAGGAATGATCGGTTGGACCCGTAGCAAGGGTAGCTACACTATTTCGCTTAACGGTTGTGAGAATACCGGTAAGATCTACGATACCCCTCATGAGCTTATTTTCGCTGCATTCTGTGAGGTGTCTGCCAAGATATACAATAACGAGCACAAGAACGACGAGGACTTTGAGGCTGTTGATGCCGAGGGTTACAAGGAGATATACCTTCAAGAGTACGTAGATACGTATTTTAAAGATTACGAGTATTCCGACGAGGAGAAATCCGAGGCGATCGATAAGTGTTTGTCACAGTCGCAGTTCCATTCCAAGGGACAGGTATATGCCGGCGGTATGCTGGGTAGAACCTTTGCTATTCCTCATCTTTACCTCAACGGATGTAAGAACTTTGCTGATATATCCGTTTCTGGCAGTTTAGGTACTTGGGGTGGTGCAGGCGGAATGGTAGCAGCCTTCGTTACCATTGGTAACTGGGAGGGCGTTGCTGCTGTCGATATTACCGTGTTGAACTGCTATAACGAGGGTACTATTACTGCTACGAGCCCCGGTGGTATTCTTGGCGGAAGATTTATGCAGCTTACGTCGACTACCTCTAAGCTTATGGTCAGGTATTGTGTAAACAACGGTGAGCTTATCAGCCGTGAGGGCGGACGCGCAGGCGGTATCGTTTGCGACTTCGATAGCCTTGGCGGAGATAACTCCTGTATGATGTCCGATATAACCATTAGGAACTGCGCAAACTACGCGAAGATATCCGGCGCAACTATTGCGGGCGGTATCGTAGCAAGCTTTAACAATGATATTTTTGAGCCTAAGGCAATGGTTATCACTGATTGCTACAACAGCGGAGAGATATCCACTATTAACGATCTTACGACCGTTATAAATCCCGACACCTTAGAGGAGGAGATCGTAGTTAAGTATGAGTCTATCTCCGCAGGTATTATCGGTATTACCAATGGCGTTGCTTGTATTTCCGGTTGTGTAAACCAGGGTAATATGATCGCCGAAACCAATGCTAACGCGTTTGCTATTGTTTCCGATGCGGCTAACGTCGTAGTCGAAGAGAATAAGAACAATGTTCACAGCGGCGAGAAGGAGTTTGTATTCAGCGTGGCGAAGACCGATGCTGAGATCGCAGAGATCGTATCCAAGATGGTATTTGCAGGTCGCAACAATACGTCCGCTCTCGCAAGAATTTTGAACGCTGCAATGGTTCTGGTTGATATTGACTACACAGAGGAAAGCTGGGCGCCTGTTGAAAAAGCAATTGCTGACGCAAAGAGAGTCGTTTCCAATGATTTTATTGAGCAGAGAGTAATTGACCAGCTCGAGGCTAATTTGAAGGCGGCTATGGAGCAGCTTGTTCAGCGTTTCGTTGACCTTGCAGGTCTTGACAGAAAGATCGCTGAGGGCTTGAAGTACAAGAAGGACGATTGGGATGACTATTCCTTTATGAACCTTACCAACGCTATTGAGGCGGCTGTAATAATCAGAAACACCGAAGGTATTTACGCATCACAGGTCAACTCGGCTATGGAAGCTATAACCTATGCGATAGCTAACCTTGAGGAACGTGGTGAGCTGCATACTCTTGCAACGGTTACAGACCTTGTAGTAGAGGACCTTTATGGATCGGGCGCGGCTACTCAGGCGGCGACCGAAACCAATAATGTAGAGCAGAATACCGATTCCGAAGCCGAGCCCGGCGAAGAGCAGGGCGGTTGCGGCGGACTCATCGGTGGCGCTGCCGTAGTTCTTGTTGCGGCTGCAGCCGTTGGCGTAGGACTTTCCTTTAAGAAAAAAGAAGACTAAACTAAAATAAAAAGCAGACCGCTCGATGAGCGGTCTGCTTTTTTCATTTGGATACGATATTTTTCGCTTTTGCTATGTCGGAGTGTACCTGGGTCATAAGCTCGTCTACCGAAGAGAATTTTTTCTCGGGACGAAGAAATTCAAGGAATTCAACGGTTACGGTTTTTCCGTACAGGTCGCCGTCAAAATCAAAAATATTTGTTTCTGCGCAGAGTGTCTGACCGTCTACCGTAGGTCTTACGCCTACGTTGGTTATTCCGTAGCGTCGGGTATGCCCAAAGGTGACCTTTGTGACGTACACGCCACATTTTACTACCAGCTTGCCCTCGGGGAAGATCTGATTAACAGTGGGGAAGCCAAGGCGTCTGCCCAGCCGCTGTCCGTTAATTATTTTGGCGCGAAGGGAATAGGGGCGACCCAGGAGAGCAGTTGCTTTGTTTGTGCTTCCGCTTTCCAATGCTTGACGTATCTCGGTGGAGCTGACGGTGGTGTCGCCAATGGTTACGGCGGGAATGACCGAAAGTCCGATCCCGTGCTTTTTGCAAAGCTCTTCGAGAAGTCGGGTGTCACCTGTACCGCCTTTGCCGAAACGGTAGTTAAAACCGCAGACTATATGAGCGGTGTTTATTTTTTCTTGGAGTATGCTCTTGAAGAAATCCTCAGCAGAGAGCGAGGAGATCTCTTTATCAAAGGGAACGCTTATAAATATGTCAGCCCCGATCCTGCGCATTTGCAGGCGCTTTTCTACGGGCGTGGTAAGAAGCGGGACCTTGTCATTTAAAAAGAAATTTTTAGGGGGCTCGGAAAAGCTCCAGACAAGGGTGGGCAGTAAAAGCTTGGCCGCTACGTGCTTTGCCTCGTTTATAAGCGCGGCATGCCCTACGTGTACGCCGTCGAAGCAGCCCAGCGCGCAAACGCATTTGCCCTGCGCTTGATATTCGTTCAGTGAATAGCTTTTCATAGATCCTCCTTTCGATTTTATCTTTTAGATTATACCATATTTAAAAAAATAAAGCAAGATATATTTCGAAACTGTCCGCGAGATAAGACAAAATACGTAGGCGTGAGGAGGTATAATATATAAAGGAGGCGAGGATATGGAGCAAACCGTTTACATAGATCTGTTTTTTCTTATAAATTTCAGTATGGATTTTTTGTGCTTTTATCTGACGTCGCGTCTGCTTTCTCATAAGCTTTCTGTTGGCAGATGCGCTTTGGCATCGGCACTTGGCGGGGTATACGCCTGCGCCGCTCTTTTTGTTTCGGTGGGGGAGCTGTTCGCTCTCTTTTTGGATATTTTCATATGCGTGTGTATTTGCGCGGTAGCTATATACAGACGGGGGAGTGGTAGGGAGCTTTTTGGATATTCGGTGGTCTACGTCGCCTGTTCGGTAGTGCTTGGAGGCGCTATGACGGCGTTGTTTTCGCTTTTCAATCGCTTGGGCGTTGACAGGCTCTTGGGTGATGATGGCGGTGGAGATGGAATATCTGTATGGCTTTTTGCTGTTCTTGCGCTGATAAGCGGAGTGCTTTCTTTGAAAGGAATCAAGGCGTTCAGGAGAAAGGGCTCGCGCCGTGAGGGAAGAGTGGAGCTTGTGTATAACGGAAAACGCGTTGTGCTGAGAGCGCTGTGCGATAGTGGTAATCTTTTGACCGATCCTGTAAGCTCGCGCCCCTGTATTGTGGCGGAGAGTGTGGAGGTCAAAAAAATATTGCCCCGAGCCCTTGTTGACGTAATAGAGAAGGGAGCAGTGGGCGAAATTGATAAGCGTGACGCGGGTAGACTTTGCATAATTCCCGCTAAGACCGTAAGCGGTGGAGGAATGCTTTACGCTTTGAGAATGGATACTGTAAGGATAGATCTCGGCGGGGGCTGGCTGGAGGCAGATGCTCTTATTGCTCTTTCTGCCCTTGGAGGCTCGGCGGAGGGTGCGCAAGCATTGATACCGTCGGCGCTTGCGCTGGGCGCTCCATAATATAATAAGGAGGAAATATGCTGTTTTTTGTAGGTTTGTGGAGGAGGTTAAAGGAATATCTTTTAAGACGGAGGACGGCTGAGCGGGGGATATATTATATAAATGGTACGGAGGTGCTTCCGCCGCCCTTGGAAAAAGAGGAGGAAAATGAATTTATATGCCGTATATCAGAGGACGAGAGCGCAAGGCAGGTGCTTATCGAGCATAATCTTCGTCTGGTGGTGTACATAGCCAAGAGGTTTGAAAATACGGGGGTGGGAATTGAGGATCTGGTTTCTATCGGGACTATCGGGCTTATAAAGGCGATAAACACCTTTAAGGTAGACAAGAACATCAAGCTTGCTACCTACGCGTCAAGGTGTATCGAAAACGAGATACTTATGTACATAAGGAAGAATTCGGGCGCGCGGGCGGAAATATCTATCGACGAGCCACTCAATACCGACTGGGACGGCAACGAGCTTTTGCTTTCGGATATACTTGGAAGCGACGATGACAGGATATCCTACGAGATAGAGGCTATGGAGGAGCGGAGAAGCATACGTCGGGCGGTGGCGGAGCTTTCGGGAAGAGAGCGGCAGATCATCGAGCTTCGGTACGGAATGAACGGTAAAAGGGAGCTTACTCAAAAGGAGGTAGCCGACAAGCTGGGTATATCACAATCCTACATTTCACGGCTTGAAAAGAAGATAATCGCCAAGCTTCGTACCCGTATTGAAGCAGAACTTTGAGATTTTTTAGAAAAATTTCAAAAAGGTATTGCATTATGAAAAAAAGTGTGGTATAATATCGACGTTTGCAAACGATGTCAAAGAACATCGAATAATAGAAACGAGGTAAAAATATTATGAAGTCTGGAATTCATCCTAATTACGAAGAGTGTGTAATCCGTTGCGCTTGTGGCGAGGTAGTTACTACCAAGTCCACCAAGGGTAGCGAAATCAGAGTTGAAATTTGCTCCAAGTGCCACCCCTTCTTCACCGGTAAGCAGAAGTTTGTTGATGCTGGCGGACGTCTTGACAAGTTCAAGAGAAGACTCGAGAGAGCTGGCAAGTAATCGGAGTTTCCGTTTGATTTTGCACAAAAGGCAGGTTATGCGCGTCATACCTGCCTTTATTTTTTACATAAGCGGATATAATATACTTAAAGTAAGGAGGGCTTATGATAGAAAAGGAATTGCCAATGCCCGATAAAACGGTGCTTGTAGGAATGGTCAGAAAGGGCGAGAGCCTTGAGGAGCTTGACTCAAGCCTTGACGAGCTTGAGGGATTGCTCAAGACTGCGGGAGGCGAGTGCGTTGCAAGACTTACTCAAAGCAAGGAGTCTCCCGACCCCAGAACAATGATAGGAAGCGGAAAGGCGGCAGAGCTTGCTTATCTTTGCGCTTGTAACGACGTTACCCTTGTGGTATTCGATTGCGAGCTTTCTCCCTCACAGATAAGAAATCTTGAGGAGATAATGGGAGATAAGGTGAGAGTTATCGACCGTTCGATGCTTATTCTTGATATTTTCGCGCTTCACGCGGTGACGGGAGAGGGAAAGCTTCAGGTCGAACTCGCTCAGCTTAAATATACTGCGCCCCGTCTGATGGGTAGAGGAACCGAGCTTTCAAGACTTGGAGGCGGAATCGGTACCCGAGGTCCCGGAGAGAGCCAGCTTGAGACCGACAGACGACATCTTCAGCGCAGAATAAGAGCGCTTGAGGACCAGATCGACGAGGTTGCCAAGAACAGAAGAACAATGAGAGCGGCAAGAGATCGAAGCGGAATACCCACGGTTGCCATCGTGGGATATACCAACGCGGGTAAATCCACTCTGCTCAATCACCTTACCGATGCAGGAATTCTTGCCGAGGACAAGCTGTTTGCGACCCTTGACCCCACAACGAGAAAATACGAGCTGCCCTGCGGCGAGACTATACTTCTTACCGACACGGTAGGATTTATCAAAAAGCTTCCTCACCATCTGGTGAGCGCCTTCCACTCTACTCTTGAGGAGGCAGCAGAGGCGGATATATTGCTGATAATAATTGACGCATCCGACCCTGCTTACAAGGAGCAGATAGAGGTTACCGAAAATCTTTTGCATGAGCTTGGGGCGGGCGGAAAGCCTACTCTCTACGTCTTTAACAAGTGTGACCGAGGCTTTGCGGAGATACGAAGCGTGGGCGCTGAGGCTCTTAAGAATGACGAGGTATATATTTCGGCGCTTACGGGACAGGGTGTAGACGGACTTGTAGCGAAGCTTGAGGCGATAGTTACCGACGGCAAGCGCAGAGTTACCTACTTTATTCCCAACAGTGACGGAGGCGCGCTCAATACCCTTTATCGTGTGGCTACCGTTGAGAGCGTTGATTACGGCGCAGAGGGAATGACCGTGATAGCTCTTGCAGATGCAAAGGCACGCGGACAAATGAAAAAATACGCTATTGACGATATACCCGAGCCAAAAGAGGATTGGGAATAAGAAAAGGACAGCATTGCTGTCCTTTTCTCGTTTTATGTTGACAAAAAATCTTCATTATAGTATAATGAATTGGTGAAAAAAGTTGAAAGGTGTATGGTGATGGAACAGCTTCCCGAAAGATATACTACCGTTAAAAAAGAAGCACACGTTGAATTTGAAGAGAAAAGATCTGTTTTTATAGGTCACGCCCTTCACGTGGAAAGTGAGGAGCAGGCCCTTGAGTTTATCAAACAGATGAAAAAGAAATATTCCGACGCTACTCATAATTGCTTTGCATATCTTCTCAAGGGAGGTATTATCGCCCGTTATTCGGATGACGGAGAGCCCCAGGGAACTGCGGGCGTGCCTATGCTTGAGGCTATACGAAAGAGCGGAGTCACTGACGTGTGTGTGGTAGCCACGCGATATTTCGGTGGCATACTGCTGGGTGCGGGCGGCCTTGTACGCGCTTATTCTCATTCTGTGTCGGTGGCTCTTGAGGGCGCTGAGATAGTTACCTATTCACCCTATGCGGTCTACGAGCTTCGCTGCGGATATTCCGAATATCAGAAATATGGAAACATACTTGCAGGCGCGGGCGCGGTTATCGACGATACCGAGTTTGGAGCAGACGTACTGGTGAAATTTGCTCTTAAGCGAGAAGCGGCAGATGCGCTGTTGGTTAAAATCAGCGAGGCGGGCTACGGCAAGGATATTCCCGTTTTCGTTGGCGAGCGCTTTGATTGTAGGTAAGACTTATGAAGAAGAGAATTTTTATACTGGCTGGCTTGATTCTGGCGCTGTCGATATTTGTTTTGTCTTGCTCGCAAGCAGGAGCAGACGATGATGCTCTTGGAAAATTTGAGCAGATGATGGAGGAGCTTTCTACCGAAAGCGATACCTCGGTAGCTCCTGAGCCTGTTGCTCAAAGAATATACGTGATAATTCCTGAAGCAGCGTCTGCGGAGCTCTGCCAAAAAGCAAAGGAGCTGGCGGATAATATAGCCCTGAAAACCGAGATAGAATGCTCGGTGAAATACGATTACGAATATACCAAGAGATATGACGGAGATCTGCTTGTTCTTTTAGGTAACACTGATGATGCTCGTTCCAAGGACGCCTCGGCTACCTTGAAGGTAGGGGAGTACTCCTGCAGATGGGACAGAGGGGACATAATAATTGCCGCTAAGGATCACGGTGCCGCGGTAGCTGCGACAGATGAGTTTATGAGCACCGTGCTTGTCGGCGCCTCAAGGTATTCTCTTATGAGTGAGGGCGCTAATTTCAAGCACACAGAGGAATATGAGGTTTCAAAGGTCCTTGTCAACGGCTACGATCTTTATGATTTTACGCTTGTAAGCGCTCAGGACACCGTCGAAATG
Organism: Eubacteriales bacterium; assembly: GCA_045632105.1. GTDB lineage: Bacteria > Bacillota > Clostridia > Oscillospirales > CAG-272 > HGM12713. The sequence continues at coordinate 53,910 of JAZQVZ010000034.1, forward strand.
GTTCAAGTGCTCAGGGATTATATTGCTAAGCGCAGTGGATATTTGCTTGACCTATGTCTTGACAGCGAGAAGGTTGACGGTAAGACGATATCGTTTGTTTGCGATACCAAGGTGAGTGGCGCGGTAATTGAGCTCGAGAACGGAAGCCTCAATGTGAGCGCAGGTGACGACTATATGATCTCGGTTGCCGTTAGTGATATTGCCAAAAAACTTTTTGAAAATATCTCAGAGGGCGTTGCTTCCTTGAATGTTTCATATACTAACAGAATTTCTTCCTCCAATCGCAGTATTAAGGTGTGCGCGGTGAGTTATCTTAACGGTGGCAAGACTAATGTGCATCAGGTAATCGAGCTGGTAGAAAGACTTAATTCGAATTACTTCGATATCGTTGTGTTCGGTTGCATGAGTGCGACCGATTCAAATGATATATTTCAAAACTTCAACAGCAGAGAATATAACCTGAGCAGGGTGGTGGCGGAAGACGGAACGGTCTTCTGTTCCATGTACAGAAAAAGCGCGTTTGAAAGCGTAGGCTGCGGTCTATCTCGGGGAGTATTTTGTATTAATATGACAGCAAAGGGAGAGAACGAGGAGCGAAGAATAATCAGGGCATTCGATATTGATGCCGAGGCGCTCAATGCTCTTCTAAAGGAAGATGGCAGCCGTGATGCTGTGATTTTTGACAGTGACGTTTGCGTAGTCGGTTCTCTTGATCCTGTGGGGGAAATCGAATGGAGCTTCCGCCACGAGGACTATTATCTTGGCGCCTTTACCGAATCCGCATTGCATTGCGCGGGATACAGCGCCGAAACCTCGGGAAGCGAATACATAAACGCTTACAGCTGCTTTAATATTTCAAAGACCGAATGCGATGCGTTTCTGGAGCTAAAAAAGGCTTTGGATTGATATTTTTTCGTACTGCCTGATTTCATCACAGAGCTCTGAGATAAGAATACATAGTTTGTCTGCCTCAGCGCTGTTACTTGCAAAATAAAGTGATTCAACAAGCTCGGACATTCGTTCGAGCTTGCTCTCTTTGACGCTGAAGCTTAAGGGTGAACGGTAACGCTCCCAAAGCTCCTTGAGGTCTTGGGTGGATGCGCTGTTGTCTGTGGCTATGAGCTTTGCAGCTTGTGACAAGTCCTCCAATGCGTTGCAGACGTATACTGAATTAAAGATGATACATCCTACTGTCAGGAAAAATAACAGTATTGCGGCTATGAATGATTTCATCACTTCTTCTCCTTGGGGATTATTTTCGTTTCGTTTGCGTCGTTTATCATCATCAAATATATATCCTTTAGCGCAAGGCCCTTTTTGGACAGGATCGAGGATACGTGGTCTTTTGTTATGGACAACTGCTCCATTCCGTGCTTGTTAAGGCTTCCTTGCTCTATAATGATATGAAAAAGTCCGGTTTCCTTCGGCTTCAGGTGCAGCTGCTCTGCGCTGGGCTGACGGAATCGGGCTTTTTGTATTACTGTTATTTTTCCGTTCTGCTCCAGAATGGCGTATTTTATTTGTGATACGTCGTCAATGCTTTGACCTCTCAGCTCGCTGAATAGCTCGTCGAAGGATAGTCTTGCATCCGTCATTGCTTTCTGACATATCTCACCGTCCTTGATGAGGATGCTCGGTCGGGCGGTGGTAAGCTTTTTGAATTTTGGAAATTTTGCTAAAAGCATAGCTATGGATACCTCTAAGGTCAAAAGGGCGACTATGGGCACAAGAGCATGGGAGAGGGGAAGCTCTGTGTCGGTTATTGGGAGCGAGGCTATCTCGGAAATAAGGAATGTCGTTATTAGATCGGATACCTCAAGCTCTCCTATCTGGCGCTTGCCCATGAGCCGCATTACTATTATCAATAGTAAATATATAATGATAGTTCTGAATAAAACGGTTACCATAAAGCCCCCTGTTTGTTGGATTGGTATAGTGTTTGCTGTTTTTTACATAAAAATACATTTTTTAGGCAAGGCTATTGTCAAAATCACCAAAGTGCAAAAAAGTTAAAAAAAGGTGTTGACAAAAGTCGTTAGGAGTGGTAAAATAGACAAGCTGTCCGCAAGACGGAGGGCCTTG
>JAZQVZ010000035.1:0-2299 GCA_045632105.1 Eubacteriales bacterium
GCTTTTTGTTTTATTAGCCTTGCCCGGGGGGAAAGTCGGATGAGGCGTCTTGGTTTCAATTGATGTTGGTCTAAGCCTAGACTCCTCACCCACCGCGCGCGGTCCCCCCTCCCCCAAGGGAGGGCTTTTATGTCAAAACAAGATCTTCTTCACTACGGGTATCCTTGACAGGATAGCGCAGGCGAGGAGGGAACTGACGTAAACGATTACTGTTACAAGAGGAATCGTTACGAGAGGATTGTATTCCGTCAGATCAAAATAGTGCTTTATGATATTCAGAGGTATCATATGGAAAAGATAAATGCCAAGGGTGTGCTTTGACAATTTTCCTATCCACGCTCCCTTGAATTTATCCCCGTTTGTTACCACCAATATAAACAGCGCAAAGGATGCGATTATAACAAGGGCGCCCTTATACCAGGTCGCTTCGTCAAAATATTTTCCTTCTTTGATTGTCACAAAATAGGTGAGTGCGGTGGTCAGCACGGTGGACAGGACGTATATGCCAATGCATAGAAGCGATTTTCCGCGGCTCAGCTTCACGTCCTTAAATCGCTTATAAAGAATATATCCTGCAATGAAATAACCGAGATAGTAAGCCGAATTTATAAGAGGCACGGGATATGCTATCTTGTGGCTTATTCCCGAAATTTCCTTTGCCAGCGGCATATATATAAAGGAAAGACCCGAAAGGCAGAACCACAAGCCGAGGAAGAGGTTTTCAAGCTCACGGCTAATATTTTTGCACATGCTCTGGATAAAGGGCAGGGCAATATAGATGCCGATGAGGGGATACATATACCAGAGATGGCGGGAGGTCATATCCGCGTTGAAGAAGGAATTTACGATGATGCGGTCTATATTCTTAAAGCTAAAGCCCTTCTTTGTCAGGTGGTAGATAATGCTCCACACCAACAGCAGAAGAACGAATTTTCCGATGCGCTGCCAGTATTTCTTCTTGTCGTATTCACGGCCGACAGCAAAGATCCCACCGATCATAAAGAAGAGCGGCACGCAAACTCTTGCTATGGAGCTGAATATCACGGCAACGCCGAAATCAAGGCTTGAAACGTCGCCGAAGGCTCTTATGTAAACGTTTGCAACGTGTATGGAAAGAACCATAACGATCGAAAATACTCTTATGAATTCTATATTCAAAAGCTTATTTTTCATTTTTATCGCTCCTTTTGGTAGGCTTTAACTAATTATACCACCAATTTCCGTTCTTTTCAACAAGGTTATAGAGGCAAAAAAATATTGATTATAGGGGTGGATTGTGGTATAATATTTTATTATTTCGGTTTTTATCGGCACTGTGCCGCGAAAGGAAGATATAAATGAACAAGATATACGTACCTGAGGGCTACAAGCCCTGCCTTGATGCTTACAGCACTCAGAGAGCAATTGAATATATAAAGCGCACGTTCCAGTCAGAATTTGCCTCCGCGCTTCACCTTAAGAGAGTTTCCGCGCCCCTTTTCGTAACAGAGGAGTCCGGTCTTAACGACAACCTTAACGGATACGAGCGCGCAGTTTCATTCGACGTTCCTGCTGTCGGTCTTGACGCGCAGGTAGTTCATTCTCTTGCAAAGTGGAAGCGTCTCGCCCTTAAGCGCTACGGCTTCAAGGTTGGCGAGGGTCTTTACACGGATATGAACGCTATCCGACGCGACGAGGAGGACCTTGACAACGTTCACTCCATCTACGTTGACCAGTGGGACTGGGAAAAGGTGATCACCCGCGAAACAAGAACTCTTGACTATCTTATGCTGATCGTTAAGGCTATCGTTGGCGCTATCTGCGACACAAACGACCGCCTTCGCGTTCGCTTTCCTCAGCTGACAAACGAGCTTTGCCGCGAGGTTTCCTTTATTACAACTCAGGAGCTTGAGGATATGTATCCCGATATGACAGGCTCCGAGAGAGAAAAGGCTTACGTCAAGGAGCACAAAACTGCCTTTATTATGCAGATCGGCGGCGCTCTTCGCTCCGGCAAGCCCCACGATGGCAGAGCCCCCGACTACGACGACTGGCAGCTTAACGGCGACATCTTCTTCTGGGACGACGTTCTCGACCGCGCTCTTGAAATTTCTTCAATGGGTATCAGAGTTGATGCAGAATCCCTTGACCGTCAGCTGACTATAGCAGGCTGTGACAGCCGCAGAAGCTTGCCCTTCCACAGAATGCTTCTCAACGACGAGCTGCCTCTTTCCATCGGCGGCGGTATCGGTCAGTCCCGCCTTTGTATGCTGATGCTTGGCTGTGCTCACATCGGCGAGGTTCAGTGCAGCATATGGGA
>JAZQVZ010000036.1:0-2413 GCA_045632105.1 Eubacteriales bacterium
CGTTCCCACACAGATATCCAAGGTCATATTCGACGTCAGAAAAGAGAAAAATCCCTGTTCCCTTTGCGCTAAGATGCGCCGAGGCGCACTCTACGGATATGCGAAGGAGATAGGATTTAACAAGGTAGCTCTCGGTCATCACTTCGACGACGTGGTAGAAACCTTTATGCTCAATCTTTTCTTTGAGGGCAGACTTGGATGCTTCCAGCCTGTGACCTTCCTGTCGAATACGGGAATAACCCTTATCAGACCTATGATATATATGCCCGAAAAGGACGTGAGATACTTTGCCTCAAAGGCAGAGCTTCCCGTAATAAAATCCCCCTGCCCCGCAGACGGAAACACCGAGCGAGAGGAAATGAAAAAGCTTCTCTCCTCTCTTGAAAAGCAGAACAAGGGACTTCGCTATCGAATCTTCGGCGCTATCCAGCGCGGAGAGATAGACGGCTTCCGTGAGATAGGCAAAATGCAGGGTATGAAGAATTATTCGGACGAAGAATAACCCTTGACAAAGACTACGCTTTTAATGTATAATTTAATCATCAAATACTAAGGAGAATCTACGATATGAAAGACGTCATCGTTCTCAAAAAAGGCCCTTGGGTAGCAGGTATCTGCCCTCGTCTTGGTGGCAACCTTATATACCTTCTCTATGAAGCAAAAAACGTTCTTCGCCCCTTGGTGGACGAAAGTCAAATAGACGCTAACCCCTATCTTCAGGGCTCGCCTATCCTTCTTCCCGCTAACCGCACCTACGAAGGAAAATTCACCTTTGAGGGAGTTGAATATACTCTCCCCCTCAACGAGCCCAGAACAAATTCTCACCTTCACGGACTTGTTCACCGTCAGTCCTTCTTCGTTATAGACCAGACCGAAAGCTCTGTAACTATGAAGTACGTCAACAAGGACGGCGAGGTATATCCCTTTGATTTTGAGATGACCGTGATATATTCCATCGACGAGAACGGACTTTACCAGAGCTTCGACATCAAGAATATCGGCGATAAGAATATGCCCTACACCTTCTGTCTGCACACTACCTTCGCTCAGCCCTACGGCAGCTTTACCTTCCCCATAAAGGAAAAGCAGGAGGCTATCAACGACATTCCCACGGGAAGATATATCGAGCTTGACGAGGTTGAAAAGAAGTTTGTTACCGGCTCTCCCTCCCGCGACGTATATATGTGTGGCTACTACTCCGCAGCAGGACACACCGTTACGGTTGACGATTGCGTATATACCGTATCTGAAAACTTCGATCACTGGATAACCTGGAACGCTTTTGGCAAGGAAGATTACGTTTGCCTCGAGCCTCAGGCAGGAAAGGTCAACGGACTTAATATAGACGACGGACATCTCGTTCTCGCCCCCGGTGAAAGTCACGTATATACCACCAGCTATTCCCACAAGTAATAATACTAAAAATTACTATTATTCTATTGACAAAATACACTCGTTGTGCTATACTAAACGAGTAATATAGTTCATATGGAGGGCTTTATCATGAGCAGAATCAAGACTATCGAAACCAAGGATATCGCCAACACCGTTAAGAACGGCGGCTGTGGCGAGTGCCAGACCTCTTGCCAGTCCGCTTGCAAGACTTCTTGCGGCGTTGCTAATCAGCAGTGCGAGAATAAGGAAAACAACTGATTTTCCAAGGTTCAATAAAACGCTGTCTTAAAAAAGACAGCGTTTTGATTTTCATTTAACAGGAGTAATTATGGTACATCAATATAAGCTTAACGGATATAATATAGTTCTTGACACCGCAAGCGGCTCGGTACATACCGTAGACGAGGTGGCTTACGATATAATCGAAATGTATAAGACGGCGTCGGCTGAGGAAATAGTTTCGGCGATGCTTGAAAAATATAAAAATACCCCCGAGGTCACCGAGGACGAGGTCCTTGAGTGCATCGAGGATATAAAGGCCCTTGAGAGCGCAGGAAAGCTCTTCTCTAAGGATCAGTATGAGGAGCTTGCTTGTAACTACAAGAACAACAGCAAGGTCATCAAGGCAATGTGTCTGCACATCGCGCACACCTGCAACCTGAACTGCTCCTACTGCTTCGCAAGTCAGGGCAAATATCAGGGCGATCGCGCTCTTATGAGCTTTGAGGTCGGAAAGCGCGCTTTCGATTTCCTTATTGAGAATTCGGGCACCAGAAGAAACCTCGAGGTAGATTTCTTCGGCGGCGAGCCTCTGATGAACTGGGACGTAGTAAAGCAGCTGGTAGCTTATGCAAGAAGCATCGAGAAGCAGCACAACAAGAACTTCCGCTTCACTCTCACCACCAACGGCATCCTTCTTAACGATGAGATAATGGACTTTCTCAACAAGGAGATGAGCAACGTCGTTCTCAGCCTTGACGGACGCAAGGAGGTCAACGACCACTTCCGTCGCGACTAT
>JAZQVZ010000037.1:0-15771 GCA_045632105.1 Eubacteriales bacterium
CATATCTGTTTGCCTTTGATGATCATCATTACTTTGATGGTTTTAGGTCGTTTTTTATGGCGTATTTGCTTTTTTAATGCCGGCATCAAGGTCGAAACCGACCTGCGCCGCAGAATGTTTGACCATTGCAAGAACCTGCCGCAGGAATATTATCAGCGCAACAAGGTAGGCAATCTTATGTCGTTGTTTACTAATGATTTAGAGACAATTCAGGAATGTATAGCCTTTGGCATACTGGAGTTGACGGATGTCGTATTGCTTGGCGGTCTTGCTATTTTTAAAATGTGGCGCATGAATCCAATGCTGACTCTGCTTTCGCTTATTCCTATGGCGCTTTTGCTGTCTGTGGGTGTGCTGGTCGGTAAATACATGACAATGAAATGGAATGATCGTCAGGAGGCATTTTCTGAGCTTTCTGATTTCGCACAGGAGAATTTCTCCGGAATATCGGTGGTAAAGGCGTTTGTTAAGGAATTTTTGGAGTTAATGGCGTTCCGCCGTCTTAACAAAAAGAATGAGGAGGCAAACGTTAAGTATACCAAGATATCTACTCTTTTGCATGTTTCGGTTACACTGTTGGTCGAGTCTGTCATCTGTATTATTTTGGGTTACGGCTCGTATCTTGTGAAGCAGGGGATTTTTAATGCGGGTCAGTTGGTTGAGTTTATCGGTTATTTTACGGCAATTATTTGGCCTGTTATGGCGATAAGCGAGCTTATTGATATGACCTCGCGAGGTCTTGCCTCTATAAAGAGAGTGAGTGAGCTGTTGGATGCAGAAGTGACTGTTAGCGACCGCGAAGGCGTTAAGTCTGTTGGTAAATTGAAAGGTGAGATAACTGCGAAAAATCTTACGTTCCGTTATCCCGGAGCCGATTACGATGCGCTTTCCAATATTTCGTTTACTATTCACGCAGGAGAGAAGGTCGGTATCGTAGGTAAGACGGGTTGTGGCAAAACCACGCTTGTTGATCTTTTACTGCGAACCTATAACGTACCTGACGGTGTGTTGTTCTATGACGGAAATGACGTTAACGATATTCCCATTCGTGAGGTACGCGACAGTGCTGCCTACGTGCCACAGGACAATTTTTTGTTCAGCGATACTGTGCAGAATAATATTTCGTTTGCAACGGTGGAGCATGGAACAGACAACGATGAAGCAATGCTGCAGTACGTTCGAGAAGCGGCAGAGCTGGCGGACGTCCATGAGAACATTATGGAATTTCACAAGCAATATGAAACGGTGCTTGGTGAGCGCGGAGTGACAGTTTCCGGCGGTCAGAAACAGCGTATTTCTATCGCTCGTGCCTTAATGAAAAACGCACCCATTTTGATTCTTGATGATTCGGTTAGCGCTGTTGATACCAAGACCGAAAAGAAAATTTTGGCGCGACTTAAGGAAAACCGTGCAGGTATGACCACTTTGCTTATCGCACATCGCATTTCCACCGTTGAGGGCATGGATCGAATCATGTTTTTGGAGGATGGAAAATTGATAGATTTCGGTACCCATGAGGAGCTTTGTGAACGCTGCGAGGGTTACCGTAATCTTGTGAATCTGCAAAAGCTGGATGAGGAAGGAGGCAACGACAATGCGTGAGTATGCTCCTTTGTTATTTATTGGTGCGACGATCGGTATCTTTTCAATCGCCTTTATCATCGCTTATGCGCTGATAAAGGACAAAAAAGCCTCAATCGGCTTTGAACGAAATATGAAGGATTCGGAGATTATCCGTCGACTTCTTAAGTATGCTCGTCCACACGTCGGCGCTTTCGTGCTGGTTGGATTGGTCATGCTATTGTCAATATCTTATGATATTGTTGCGCCGCTTTTGGTTGCAGACATCGAAAGACTCATCACCTCGGATTTTGAGATGCGTCAGGTAATCGTACGAGTTATTGCGTATGCATCTATTCTGGTCGTTTCGTTGGTCAGCGCTTATCTGCAGGCAATCATATTGCAGAAAACAGGGCAGAAGATCATTTCCAAGATACGTGAAGATCTGTTTGTACATATCGAGCATCTTTCCCACAACCAGCTGCATGCTACCCCTGTGGGTAAGCTGGTTACGCGAGTCACAAACGATACAGGCTCGATCTCCATGATGTTTACGCATTTGCTAGTCAATCTGCTGAAGAATATTTTTGTTATTATCGGTGTGCTATTTGCGATGCTGGCGCTGAATTTGCAGTTGACGTTGATGGTCTTGTGTTTCGTGCCCTTCATCGTGCTGTTTACCGTTATATTCCGCAAATTTTCACGCGCGTCCTACCGCAAGGTTAAGGATGGCACGACAGATATCAACACCTTCCTTTCGGAAAATCTGTCGGGTATGAAGATCATTCAGATATTCAACCGTGAGCACAAAAAAAGAAGTGATTTTGAGGAAAAGAACCGCAAGCTGGAGAAGGCAAGGGTACAGGAGATATTTGTTTTTGGAGTTTTTCGTCCAATGGTTTATATGCTGTATATCTCGACTGTGCTTTGTTTGTTCTACGTTGGCGGAAAGGGCTATCTTGACGGAGTGACCTTTGCGGGTCAGGCGATAGATGCGGCTATCATCGTCGCATTCTATATGTATATCAATAAGTTTTTCACCCCGATTCAGAATTTGGCTGAGCAGTTCAACCGCTTGCAATCTGCATTTGCATCCGGCGAGAAGGTGTTTACCGTTATGGACATTGAGCCGGAGGTGGTAGACAGTCCTAATGCAATTGAGCTTGAGAGCGTGCGTGGAGAGATCGAATTCCGTGACGTTTGGTTTTCTTACGTGCCTGGCGAGTGGGTGTTAAAGGGCGTGTCATTTAAGATAGACGCGGGACAGACGGTGGCATTTGTGGGCTCGACAGGTTCTGGTAAGACCACTATCTTGTCTTTGATTTGCCGTAATTACGACATTCAGAAGGGACAGATATTGATAGACGGCATAGATATTCGGGATATCAAGATCTCTTCCTTGCGACGTCATTTTGGACAGATGCTACAGGATGTATTTCTATTCTCGGGAACTATCCGTTCCAATATCGTTTTGCGTGATGAGAGCATCACCGATGAAGAGGTCATGAAGGTCTGCCGCTATGTAAATGCGGACCACTTTATCGAGAAATTGGCAAATGGGCTGGACGAAGAGGTAAGAGAGAGAGGCAACAATTTCTCGGCAGGCCAGCGACAGCTTCTTTCGTTTGCGCGAACAATGGCGCACAAGCCTTCGGTTATGATTTTGGATGAGGCGACGGCAAATATTGATACCGAAACAGAGCTTCTTATTCAGGATTCTTTGGAGAAGATGATGAATATCGGTACTATGCTTATGGTTGCTCACCGTCTTTCTACCATTAAATGTGCCGATCAGATCATCGTGCTCTCGCACGGAGAGATCATCGAGCGCGGTACTCACGCTGAGTTGCTTGAGATTGGAGGTCGTTACCACCACCTGTATACGCTTCAATACAAAAAAGAGCAGTTACAGGGAAAAGAGCAGGTGGATTTTATATAAAATATAAATACGAAAAATAGCAGAGAAATCTGCTATTTTTCTCGTTTATGATAAAACCGTTGAAAAATAGCAGAGATTGTGATATAATAAAATTTAGTTAGGAACCATATAAAACATTAAGGAGATATAAAATGTTTGATGCTGAAAGAATAAAAAACGAATGTGTTGAATGGATAAGAGATTTTTTCGAGAAAAACGGAAAGGGCTGTAACGCTGTTGTGGGAATATCCGGCGGAAAGGACAGCTCGGTTGTAGCCGCTCTTTGCGTGGAGGCTCTTGGAAAGGACAGGGTAATAGGAGTTTTGATGCCCTGCGGAGATCAGCACGATATAGATTGCGCTTATCAGCTTGTAGATCATCTTGGAATTAAGCGTTACGTTGTAAATATCAAGGCGGCACTTGAGGGGCTCAAGGCGGCACTTCCCGCAGAGCTTGAGCTTACGGCGCAGAGCACCAGCAATATGCCTCCCAGAATTCGTATGACTACTCTTTACGCTATATCTCAAAGCTGTAACGGGCGCGTGGCAAACACCTGTAATCTCTCTGAGGACTGGGTTGGATATTCCACAAGATACGGTGATTCGGTTGGTGACTTCAGCCCTCTTTCAAGACTTACCGTAGCAGAGGTTAAGGAGATAGGATATCTTCTCGGACTTCCTCGCGAGCTGGTCGATAAGACACCTATTGACGGACTTTGCGGAAAGACCGACGAGGATAATCTTGGATTCACCTACGCTGAGCTTGACAGATATATTCGCACAGGAGAGATCGAGGATATGGATAAGAAAAAAATGATAGATACAAAGCATAGAAACAATCTTTTCAAGCTTGAGCTTATGCCTTGCTATGAGCCGGAAATATAAAGAGGGTATTGACTTTATCTTCCAAAAGGAGTATAATAAACTTATCAATATATTAAATTGTTCTAAGGAGAAGTATATGAAAAACAAAATTTCTTTGTTGATCCTTGCACTTGTATTGTGCCTTTCCATGGTATTTATGGTATCCTGCCAGGTGGAGGTAAGCGCAGATGATCTGCTTGACAACGTAGATGTTCTTTTAGAGGACGAGGTGTTTGTTGAGTCTATCAAGGGCGAAAACGGTGAGACTCCTGTTGTAGGAGATAACGGCAACTGGTTTGTTGGCGGAAAGGATACAGGCATTAAGGCCGTTGGAGAGGACGGAGTAACTCCTACCATCAATGAAAACGGCAACTGGTTTATTGGTGACGTTGATACCGGAGTTAAGGCTGTCGGAGAAGACGGTGTAGTTCCTACTATCAATGAAAACGGCTACTGGGTTATTGGTGATGTTGATACCGGCATTAAGGCTGAGGGTGTTGACGGAAAGGGAATAAAATCCTTTATAATTGACGAAGAGGGTAATCTCGTTATCACTTACACGGACGGCGAAGTAGCAAATCTCGGTTGTGTTGAGGCTCCCGCTTGCGAGCACAGCTATTCCAAGAGAAAAACTGTTATTGCTGCAACCTGTACGTCTATCGGCTATGATACACGTACCTGCTCAGAATGCTACCACGTTGAAACATACTTTACCGAGGCTCTCGGTCACACCTTTGGCGAGCCTATAACCGTAAAACAGGGTAAAAACGCTATTCTGATATACTCCTGCGCGGTTTGCGGAGGTGCAAAGGTTGAAGCAACTCAGCTCTTCTCTGAAGGCTTGGAGTATGGTCTTATAGATGACGAAGCTCACTATCAGGTAGAGGGAATAGGTACCTGTACCGACGTGGATATAATAATCCCCGAGGAGTATAACGGTAAGCCTGTAACCGAGATAGCAAGAGAGGCATTCTTCGGTTCTGAAAATATAGTTTCGATAAGCGTGCCTGATACGATCGTTAAGATCGGTGATAAGGCATTCTCTAAGTGTGAGAATCTTAGCAACGTAACTATGCCCGACTTTGTAGAGATCGGCCTTGACGTATTCCGTGGAAGTATTAACGTTGAGATAAACGTTAAGCATACTCTTGACTACGTAGAGGCAAAGGCTCCTACCTGCGACGAGGCAGGAAATATCGCTTACTACTACTGTGAGACGTGCGATGAGTTCTATGCTGATGCAGACGGCGAGGAGCGTATATACGAGGTAGTCGTAGCGCCTTCTCACGAGTTTGTTGAGGGTGTTTGCAATAATTGTTATAGATTCCAGGAAGATGTAACTATATGTTATGTTGACCCCATAGCGCCTCTTGGAAAGTTTGCTCTTGGAACTCTTGAGAATGCAATCGGTCTTCCAGAGCAGGTAAGAGTTATTACCCTTGACGATACGACTCACGTTCTCTCTATTGTTTGGGATATGAGTACTTACGTTAAGAACGCAGTAGGTGAGTACACCATCACAGGATATATTCAGCTTGAAGGCTTCTATATGGAAGAGGGTCTTACTAACAAGGTAGAGACTACGGTTGAGATAGTTGACTATATGGAAGGAACTGCAGATATAGTATTTATTCTTGATATTTCGGGTTCTATGGGATCCTATATAAACAATGTAAAGAATAATATTATTGCTTTTGCTCAGGCGATTGAGGATATAGGCGTTTCTGCTCGTTGGAGTGCTATTACCTATAGTGACTTTACTTGTTCTTCTGCTGCCAATGAGCAGACGCAGGTTGTTATGAACGGTGTATCCGAGTGGTTTACACAAGCTGACGGATATAAGACCGCCATTTCAAATATAGTTCTTGCTGGCGGCGGAGATGCGCCTGAAACTGCGGTAGACGGGCTTTTGATGGCAAATTATGAGCTTTCTGCCCGTAAGGATTCGCGAGTTTTCTATATTCTTTTGACTGATGACTCTTATAAGAACGTTAATAATTACGGTGTAGACGGTATGAGTGAAACCATAGAGATACTTAATAACAATAGTGTAAACGTAAGTGTTATTACTACGTCCAGCTATTCGAGTTATTATTATGACCTCTATACTACTACCGGCGGTTCTTTCTTCAACATTAACGGCAATTTCAGCAACGATCTGCTTGAAACTCTTGTTCCCATCATTTACGAGGAAGTTGTAGACTGATTTTATGATTTTAAGCCCCTTCGAAAGAAGGGGCTTTTATCTTTTTCGGTTTTTCTATTGACAATTTTTGCGACGTGTGATATAATTTCTACGTTATAGTTTAAAGACTGTGACGGGGAGTAGTAATAGGCAGGATATGCACAGAGAGCGGGCGGTTGGTGAGAGCCCGAGATTGATAGCCCTTGAAGTCGCCCCTGAGTTGCGCAGGTGAATTTTAGTAGTCTGCGACGCCTTCCTGCGTTAGTGGATAGAGATGGCGCTAAGCTTTAGCGTCAAAGTCAGGTGGTACCGCGTACTCACGCCCTGATAGGCGTGAGTACGCTTTTTTATTTTGAAATAAATTTAGAAAATATATAGAGAGGTTACACAAATGAATTCTTACAATGAATTGCCTAAGGTATATTCTCCCTCCGAGTTTGAGGACAGAATATATCAGAATTGGTGCGAAAAGGGATATTTCACTCCCGACGTAAAGAACCCCGCGCCTTCTTTTTCAATAGTTATTCCGCCTCCCAACGTAACGGGACAGCTTCACATGGGTCACGCTCTTGACGAGACCCTTCAGGATATCCTTGTTCGATACAAGAGAATGCAGGGCTTCAACACCCTTTGGGTTCCCGGTACCGACCACGCAGGTATTGCTACTCAGATAAAGGTTGAGGAGCAGCTTCGCGTTAACGAGGGACTTACCAGATACGATCTCGGAAGAGAGAAGTTTCTTGAGAGAGTTTGGGATTGGAAGCGTCAGTACGGTGACAGAATTATCAGCCAGCTTAAGAAGCTCGGCGCATCCTGCGACTGGACAAGAGAGAGATTTACTATGGATGAGGGATGCTCCAAGGCGGTTCGCGAGGTATTCGTAAATCTTTACGATAAGGGACTTATTTACAGAGGAAACCGTATTATCAACTGGTGTCCTCACTGTATCACCGCGCTGTCCGATGCTGAGGTTGATTACTCCGAGCAGGACGGCTTCTTCTGGCACATCAAGTATCCCATCAAGGGAGAGGACGGCTTCGTAGAGGTAGCTACCACCCGTCCCGAAACTATGTTCGGTGATACCGCAGTGGCTGTAAACCCCGAGGATGAGAATACCAAGCATCTTATCGGTAAAACTCTTATCCTTCCTATTGTAAACAGAGAGATCCCCGTAGTTGCCGACGATTACGTAGAGATCGGCTTTGGTACGGGCTGCGTTAAGATAACCCCCGCACACGACCCCAACGACTTCCTTGTAGGTCAGCGCCATGGTCTTGAGCAGATCAAGGTTATGAATGACGACGCTACCATGAACGCTTATGCGGGTAAGTACGAGGGTATGGACAGATATACCTGCCGTAAGGCTCTCGTTGCTGTCCTTGAGGCTGAGGGCTATCTTATAGAGACAGTTCCTCATAAGCACAACGTAGGCTCCTGCTACCGTTGCAAGACCACCGTTGAGCCTATAACCTCTAACCAGTGGTTCGTAAAGATGGAGCCTCTTGCGGCTCCCGCGCTTGACGTAGTTCGCGATGGAACCGTAAAGTTCGTTCCCGAGCGCTTCAGCAAGACCTACGTTAACTGGATGGAGAACGTACACGACTGGTGCATCTCCCGTCAACTTTGGTGGGGACACAGAATTCCCGCATTCTATTGCGACAGCTGTGGCGAGATGACCGTTTCCAAGACCGACATCGACGCTTGTCCCAAGTGTGGCGGCAAGGTGCGTCAGGAGAACGACGTTCTCGATACCTGGTTCTCGTCTGCTCTCTGGCCCTTCTCGACTATGGGCTGGCCCGAAAAGACCGAGGAGCTTGAGAAGTATTATCCCACAAGCGCACTCGTAACAGGATACGATATAATCTTCTTCTGGGTTGCGAGAATGATATTCTCGGGACTTGAGCACATGGGTAAGGAGCCCTTCAACACCGTATTTATCCACGGTCTTGTACGTGACGCGCAGGGAAGAAAGATGTCCAAATCTCTCGGTAACGGAATCGATCCCCTTGAGATAATCGACAAGTACGGTGCAGACGCTCTCCGCTTTGCGCTTGCTACCGGTAACAGCCCCGGAAACGATATGAGATTCTCTGACGAGAAGATCGAGGCGGCAAGAAACTTTGCAAACAAGCTTTGGAACGCTTCGAGATTCGTTCGTATGAATCTTACCATCGATGAAATTAAGCTTCCCGCAGACGATATGCTTGCATCCGAGGACAAGTGGATACTCCACGAGTTCAACAAGCTTGCGGCAAGCGTGACCGCTGCTCTTGATAAGTACGAGGTAGGTGTGGCTCTGTCCTCCATCTACGACTTTACCTGGGACGTATTCTGCGATTGGTATATCGAGCTCTGCAAGGCAAGACTCAACGATAAGGACAGCGAGGGTAATATCACCGCTCAGAACGTTCTCGCATTCGTTCTTACAGGTATACTCAAGCTCCTGCATCCCTTTATGCCCTTCATAACCGAGGAGATCTATCAGGCTCTGCCTCACGCTGACGAAAGCGTTATGATATCCAGATACCCCGCATTTGACGAGGCTCTTGTATATGACGCAGACGCGGCTAAGATGAACAGAGTTATTACCGCTATCAAGGCTATAAGAGCAAGAAGAAACGAGATGAACGTAGTTCCTTCCCGCAAGGCTAAGGTATATATCGCTACCAAGTACACCGATGCGTTCAATGCTGACACTGCAGTATTCTTCACCCGTCTGGCATCTGCCTCCGAGGTAGAGATCGGCGAGAGCTTCGACGAAAGCTTCTCGGCTGACGACGCAGTTCGTATAGTTACCGATTCTGCAACCGTGTTCCTGCCTCTTTCGGATATCGTTGATACCGAGAAGGAAAGAGCAAGACTTGAGGGCGAGCAGAAGAAGCTTGTAGGCGAGATCGAAAGACTTGAGAAGAAGCTTTCCAACGAGGGTTTCGTAGCTAAGGCTCCCGCGGCAGTAGTTGAGGGAGAAAAGGCGAAGCTTGCTAAGTACCGCGAGAATCTCGAAGGAGTTTCGGCGGCTCTTGCAAAGCTGAAATAAGCAATTTTGACCGAGGAGAGGGTACTCTCCTCGGTTATTGCATTTTTCACGAAAAAATATATAAAAAATTGTCAAGAAAAAACAAAAAAACACTTGACAAATAGAAGTTGTATTGCTATAATATATGGTGCCGCATATTGTCGGGTTTTTTAAGTGCGCTTGTCGCCACCCGAATTAGCGAGTCTATGAAGAAAGAGAGGTGCTTTTCGTGTACGCAATCATTGAAACAGGCGGAAAGCAGTACAAGGTTAACGAGGGCGACGTAATCTACGTTGAGAAGCTTAACGTTAACGAGGGTGATACAGTTAATTTTGACTGTGTTAAGGCAATTTCCATGGGTAATGACTCCAAGGTAGGTGCTCCCAACGTTGAAGGCGCTGTTGTCAGCGGAAAGGTTCTTGCTAACGGCAAGGGCAAAAAGATCTATGTAATTAAGTACAAGGCTAAGAAGAACGAGAAGAAGAAGATTGGTCACAGACAGCCTTACACCAAGGTTCAGATCTTGTCCATTCAGGGTTAATTTGAAAAAATGACCAAAATCGTTTTTTTCAGAAGCGGAGGAGTCTTTTACGGCTTCGAGGAGCAGGGTCATACGGGCTACGGTCACGCAGGGGATGATATTCTTTGCTCGGCTATCTCGGCAATGACTATGCTGGTGATAAACACCATTGAGGTTGCTTATGCATCCGACGTGGAGTATACGATCGACGAGGGCGCAACGAACATTATGGTTCGCTCCAAGGCAGCTCTTTTAGAGTTCGAGGAGGACGAGCGTAAGAGATACGCTGTGTCTGGACTTTTCCTGTCGTATTTCTATCAGCTCAGCGAGCTTCGCGAGGAGTATTACGATTATCTTGACGTTGAAGTCAAGGATATAGATTATATCTGATTCTGAAATTCAACAACTGTACGAAAAAATTACATTTATTTACGGAGGAACTAACAATGTTAAGACTTAGTTTGCAGTTCTTTGCTCATAAAAAGGGTGTAGGTTCTACCAAGAACCGCCGTGACAGCGAATCCAAGCGCCTTGGCGTTAAGAAGGCTGACGGTCAGGCAGTTCTCGCCGGAAACATTATCGTAAGACAGAGAGGAACAGCTATCCATCCCGGTAACAACGTTGGTATCGGTAAGGATGACACTCTTTTCGCTCTTATTGACGGTAAGGTTAAGTTCGAGCAGAAGACCAAGTGCAAGAAGCAGGTTAGCGTTTACGCTGACTAAGAGAATAAAAGAGCGCAATAGCGCTCTTTTTTCTTTTTAGGTTGACAAAATAATTGGAGTATGCTATACTGTATATGATAAAACTGTTCCTGACAACAAGAGCGCAGGCTCTGACTTGAAGGTATGGGCAAATCGTTATAGGATAACTATGCCATACCTGTCGGGTATGGCATTTTTTCATTAAAGGAGAGAATATGGAAACACGTATCGCCGTTATGGGCATTATAGTAGAAAATACCGATTCGGTAGAGGCGTTGAACGCTCTGCTTCACGAGTATGGAAAATATATTATCGGACGAATGGGAATACCCTATAGAGATCGCAATCTCAGTATCGTCAGCATAGCGATAGACGCTCCTCAGGATGTCATATCCTCTCTTGCGGGAAAGGTAGGTAACCTTAACGGAGTGAGCGTAAAGACCGCTTATTCCAAGTAATACGGTATGAAAGAAAGAATGAAGGAGCTTATAGATAAGCTTGAACGGGAGCGCTCCCTGTCACTTGAGGAATATGAATTTCTTATTTCAAATAGGGATGCGGAGAGCGGAGAGCTGCTTCGTCAGAAGGCTGTTAAGGCTCGTCAGGAGTACTACGGCGACGAGGTATATATCCGAGGGCTTATCGAGATAAGCAATATATGTAAAAACGATTGTCTTTACTGCGGAATAAGGGCAGGAAACGCTGAATGTCAGCGATATCGCCTGACCAAAGAGGACATACTTTCCTGCTGTGATGAGGGATATGCCTTAGGCTTTAGGACCTTCGTTATGCAGGGCGGAGAAGATCTTTATTTCGATGACGAAAGGCTTTGCGATATAGTAAAGACGGTCAAGAGCAAATATCCTGATTGCGCCATTACTCTTTCTATGGGTGAAAGGTCAAGGGAGAGCTACCAGCGACTTTACGATGCAGGTGCGGACAGATATCTTCTTCGTCACGAAACGGCAGACGCTCAGCATTATGAGATGCTTCATCCTGGGAATATGAGTTGGGAAAACAGAATGAGGTGCCTTCGCGAGCTTAAGGAAATAGGCTTCCAGACGGGCTGCGGCTTTATGGTAGGTTCGCCTTATCAGACCGATGCGATGTTGGCAAAGGATCTTAAATTTATTGAGGAATTTGCACCGCAAATGTGCGGAATAGGACCTTTTATTCCTCACAAGGCGACCGTATTTGCCGGTGAGAGCGCAGGCAGTGTGGAGCTTACCTGCTATCTGCTTTCAATAATCAGGCTGGTACACCCGAACATACTTCTTCCCGCAACTACGGCTCTGGGAACTCTGTCCGAGGACGGACGCGAGAAGGGAATACTGTGGGGCGCAAACGTGGTAATGCCTAATCTGTCCCCCGCAGACAGCAGAAGAAAATACGAGCTTTACGATAATAAGCTTTATACAAACGCCGAGTCGGCACAGGCGCTGAACGAGCTTTCTTCTCGTATGAATGCTATCGGTTACCATGTGGTATGTAACCGAGGCGATGCAAAGAAATTACAGTAAAAGAGGTAAAATATATGGCAATTTATGATCCTAAATCTCTCAAGGCAGAGGAATTTATCAACGACGGCGAGATACTCGCCACAATAGAATACGCAGAGCAGAACAAGCACAACGCCGAGCTTATCGAGGATATTCTTGAGAAGGCTCGTCCCAAGAAGACCGAAAACGGAACGGTATGCGCAGGGCTTACACATAGAGAGGCATCGGTGCTTCTTGCTTGTGATATTCCCGAGCTTAACGAGAAAATGTTCAAGCTCGCAGAGGAGATAAAGCTTGCGTTCTACGGCAACAGAATAGTAATGTTTGCGCCTCTCTATCTCTCGAACTACTGTGTAAACGGCTGTGTTTATTGCCCCTATCACCTGAAGAATAAGCACATAGCAAGAAAGAAGCTTACTCAGGAGGAGGTGCGCCGAGAGGTCATCGCTCTTCAGGATATGGGTCACAAGCGTCTTGCTATCGAGGCGGGCGAGGATCCCGTGCACAACCCCATTGAATATATCCTTGAGTGCATCGACACCATATACAGCATAAAGCACAAGAACGGTGCAATTCGCCGAGTAAACGTAAATATTGCGGCTACCACAGTAGAGAACTACCGCAAGCTTAAGGAAGCGGGAATTGGAACCTACATACTTTTCCAGGAAACCTATCATAAGGAGAGCTACCTTGCTCTTCATCCCACGGGACCCAAGCACGATTACGATTATCACACCGAGGCTATGGACAGAGCTATGGAGGGCGGAATTGACGACGTAGGTCTTGGAGTTCTTTTCGGACTTGAGCTTTACAAGTATGAGTTTGCAGGACTTATGATGCACGCCGAGCACCTTGAGGCTGTTCACGGAGTAGGCCCTCACACCATCAGCGTTCCCAGACTTAAGAGAGCCGACGATATTGACCCCGATGCATTTGATAACTCTATTTCCGACGAGCTTTTCGAGAAGATAATCGCTTGTATCAGAATTGCCGTTCCCTATACGGGAATGATCATTTCCACCCGTGAGAGCGAGGAGGTAAGAGGCAGAGTTCTCAACTGCGGTATCTCGCAGATAAGCGGAGCATCGCGTACCTCTGTCGGCGGATACACCGAGGCAGAGCGTCCTCACGATTCCGAGCAGTTCGACGTATCCGACCAGCGTACTCTTGACGAGGTGGTGGCTTGGCTTATGACCAAGGGACACATTCCTTCTTTCTGCACCGCTTGCTACCGCGAGGGAAGAACGGGTGACCGATTTATGAGCCTTTGCAAGAGCGGACAGATACTCAACTGCTGTCACCCTAACGCTCTTATGACGCTTACCGAATATCTTGTTGACTATGCAAGTGAGGAGACCCGTCGTATAGGCTTTGAGCTTATTGACGCAGAGCTTGAGAAGATACCCAACGAGAAGGTAAAGCGAATCGCTCGTGATAATATTGAAAACATAAAGAATTCCAACAGACGTGATTTCCGCTTCTGATGAAGAAAGGAGAGCTATATGGGACTTAACGAAAGCGTATCCGCAGAGAGAGTGCACATAGGCTTTTTCGGTATGCGAAACGCAGGTAAGTCGAGCCTTGTAAACGCCGTTACGGGACAGGAGATGTCGCTGGTATCAAGCGTTAAGGGCACGACCACCGACCCGGTGAGAAAGGCTATGGAGCTTTTGCCCCTAGGCCCTGTGGTGATAATAGACACCCCCGGTCTTGACGACGAGGGCGACCTTGGCGAGATGAGAATAAGGAAGGCAAAGCAGGTGCTAAATTACGCCGATATTGCCGTTCTCGTAGTAGATTCTACGGTAGGTATGAAGTCGCTTGATAAAGAGCTTGTGACCCTTTTTGAGAGCAAAAATATCCCTTACGTTATCGCCTATAATAAATCCGATCTTGTAGCTCATAGACCCGAGCTTGACGGCAAGGGTATATACGTCAGCGCCGAGAGCGGAGAGGGCGTAAATGAGCTGAAGGAAAGAATCGCGTCGCTGTCGGGAGATAGCGAGCAGACGAGATATATCGTGTCTGACATAATAAGAGAGGGCGATACTGTAATTCTCGTGGTGCCTATCGATAAGGCGGCGCCTAAGGGAAGACTTATCCTGCCTCAGCAGCAGACTATCAGGGATATTCTTGATGCAGGTGCATCGGCGTTGGTTTGCCGTGATACCGAGCTTCAGAAAACTCTGGAGTCGCTTAAGGAACCGCCTAAAATGGTAATAACCGATTCTCAGGCATTTGGCAGAGTGTCTAAAATGGTACCTCGTGACGTTACACTGACCTCGTTTTCTATACTTTTTGCAAGATATAAGGGCAATCTTCGTCAGTCGGTGCAGGGCGTTGCCGCTCTTGACAGACTTTGCGACGGAGATAAGATACTTATATCCGAGGGCTGTACTCACCATAGACAATGTGGGGACATTGGTACGGTAAAGCTTCCTGCTTGGATAAAGGAATACACCAAAAAGAACGTGGAGTTCGAGTTCACTTCGGGTAGAGATTTTCCCGAAGACCTTGAAGAATACAAGCTTGTGATACATTGCGGCGGCTGTATGCTTACCGAGCGTGAGATGCAGTACAGAGCCCGCGAGGCGTCAGACAAGGGAATTCCAATGACCAACTACGGAATGGTCATAGCCCACGTTCACGGTATTCTTCGCAGAAGCCTTGAGGTCTTTCCCGAGATTCTCGGCGAGCTTGAATTTGAATAAGAAAAAGCATTGAGCCAAAGGCTCAATGCTTTTTTTAATCGAATATGCTTTCTATTATCTTCGGCGCGCTTGGTGGAGAATATCTCCATCTTGAAATGTGAGTGGTGGAGGTACAGTCGATAAAATATTTATTAAATGCTTCGGGAGGCGTTCCTCGGTATGTATCTATAAGCACAAGCTTTATCTTCATTCTGTCGGGAAGAATGCTTTTTATATATACTGCGGTCAGATTGCCTACACGTGCTATCTCGTTATCTCGTGTGTCTGTTCGTATTTCGGCAAGACCTGCGAGATTCGGGGTAAGCTCTATAAATACTCCATAGTCCTCAATGCTTCGCACGATTCCCGATACGGTCTGACCCACCTCGAAAAGCGAGGCGTTCTCCTGCCAGGTGCCTAAAAGCTCCTTCATACTGACGTAAAGCCTATCGGAGAATTCGTCACGGCTCTTGACTATCACATATATGCTCTCGCCCACCGAAAGCCTGTCGCGTGGGTGAGATATTCTTGAAACCGAAATACTATCTACGGTGAGCAGAGAAGAAAGTCCGCAGCCTACGTCAACAAATGCTCCAAAGCTTTCAAGGTGGGTCACGTTCGCAGGAATTATATCCCCCGCCCGAAGAGATGCGAGAAAATATCGGTGGCATTCCCCCTGAGCTGCTCTGCGTGAAAGCACGGCTATCAGGCGCCCCTCCTCCTTGCGAAATCCGGTAACCTTAAATGCAATAGGCTTTCCTACGCGGGTTATCACGGCAATATCCTTTATTACCTCGCCTGAGCGGCAGAAAACGC
>JAZQVZ010000038.1:0-13403 GCA_045632105.1 Eubacteriales bacterium
GCCGCCGTTTCCGTCGGCGTGGAAGCCTATATGGAAGGCCTTCATTCCCTTATACTCTCTGATAAGGCTCTTTGCAAAGACTATGGATCTGTCCCAGACCTCGCGGGAGGTAGGTACCTCAAGTCCGCTATTGTCGCCGAATATCTCGAGTGCACGGTCAAGCAAGGAGCACACTCCGTAATTTTCCCAACGGGGAGCGGAGACCGAAAGATATGCTCCGCACTCGAAGTGCTCGCCCGCCGCAAGCGTGATATAGCTCTCGTATCCCTCTGCATATACGTCACGCCCCGAATAAGTAACGGGAAGCTCGACCAGCGGATGATAGAGCTCCTGAATAAATCTTCCCTCTCCGTCCTTTGAGATACTGCAGGAGGATATCAAGGATACGTCACTTTCGGGCGACGCGAAAAGCCCGAGTGCAAGCTCGGCATTCTCGGTAAGCGTGCAGGACGGTATAGCTACTCTGTCGTATCCGAATACCCACTTGTGTCCATCGCGCTCAAGCCCCTTGGGCTCCTTGCCCGCACCGAACTCATTACCGTTGATGCTTACGCACGGAATAAGATACTTTTTTACCTCAAAGCAGGGCTTTACGCGAAGCACGGTCTGAATGCTTCTCTCACTCTCTCCTATATTAGTCCACTTCCTTTTTATATAAAAGAGATCCTCGCTCTTCTGCTCGATGCATATCTCAACTCGGTTAAGAGCGTCGGTATATACGGCAGAATGCCCGTCGGCAGAACAAAGGCTGACACTCTTCTCACTTCTGTTTTCAATATATATAGGCTCGCATATCTCGGCAACCGCATTGGCGCAGGACTGAGAAATATAAAATCCGCTATCGTTCTTACAAACGTACATATTGTACCTCCCAAAAGATATTGCTCCTTAATTATAACAAAAAGGTGTGTGATTGTCAACAAAAAAGCGAGGCGTCACAAGGACGCCTCGCAAGCTTTTTCTTTAATATTCAATTAAAGACCGCGCTTTACGTAGTGAGTGTGGAGGATCTCGTGAGCCTTGTGGCTGTTGGGCTCTCCAAAGTACTCGTCATAAAGCTTCTTAACAGCAGAGTTCTCGTGAGACTTGCGGAGGTCGCTGTTCTTATCGTCATTATAAAGAACTGCGGCTCTTACTGCGCGGAGGTCTACGGTCTCTCTTACTACTGCGGGCTGAATGGGCTGTCCGCCGCCGTTTACACAGCCGCCGGGACAAGCCATGATCTCGATGAACTGAACGTCGAGCTCGCCTGCCTTAACAGCGTCAAGAACCTTCTTTGCATTTGCGGTTCCCGAAGCAACTGCAACGTTAAGAGTGATATCACCAAGCTTGTAGGAAGCGGTCTTAACACCCTCTACGCCTCTTACCTCGTTAAACTCAAGGGTCTCGAGAGGCTTGCCCTCGATAACCTCTGCCGCGGTACGGAGAGCTGCCTCCATAACGCCACCGGTTGCACCGAAGATAGCGCCTGCGCCGGAGCCGATCTCGAAGGGAGTATCGAAGCTGTCGTCCTCAAGAGCTCTGAAGTCGATACCTGCCTTGCTGATCATCTTACCTACCTCACGGGTGGTAATAGCAACGTCAACGTCGGGTACGCCTGCTGCGGACTGACCGGGTCTGCCTACCTCAAACTTCTTTGCAGTACAAGGAATTGCAGATACGAAGAAGATATCCTTAGGATCCCAACCCATCTTCTCTGCGAAGTAGGTCTTAACAACAGCGCCAAACATCTGCTGAGGAGACTTACAGGTAGAAAGGTTGTCCACGAACTCGGGATAGTAGTGCTCACAGAACTTGATCCATCCGGGCGAGCAGGAGGTGATCATAGGAAGCGCGCCGCCGTTCTTAACTCTTCCAAGGAACTCGGTAGCCTCTTCCATAATGGTAAGGTCAGCGGTGAGATTCATATCGTACACACCGTCAAAGCCAAGCTTCTTGAGAGCTGCAACCATCTTACCCTCGCAATCGGTGCCGGGCTCATAGCCGAAGCACTCGCCTATCTGCGCTCTTACGGAAGGAGCGGTGCAAATAAATACGTGCTTGGAGGGATCAGCGATAGCCTCTCTGATCTTGTCTGTATCATCTCTCTCGTAGAGTGCGCCTACGGGACAAGCAACTATACACTGTCCGCAGTTGATACAAGAGGTCTCGGAGAGAGGCATCTCGAATGCGGAAGCGATATGGGTATCAAATCCACGGTCATTAGCGCCGATAACGCCAATTCCCTGAACGGTCTTACATGCAGCTACACAACGACGGCAGAGTATGCACTTGTTGTTATCACGAATGATAGGAGTTGCATCGTCGATCTTGTACTTGTTCTTAGCACCCGAGAAGCGCTCCTCGTCAACACCGTACTCAAGGCAGAGCTTCTGAAGCTCACAGGTGGTGCTACGTACGCAGGAAAGGCACTTGCGGTCGTGGTTGGAAAGAATAAGCTCAAGGTTAGTCTTTCTGGACTTGTTTATCTTGGGAGTGTTGGTAAGAACCTCCATACCCTCGGTTACGGGATATACACAAGCAGTTACCATTCTGAAGGGTCTTCCGCCCTCGGATACCTCAACGAGGCAAAGACGGCAAGCGCCGATCTCGTTGATATCCTTAAGGTAACAAAGCGTAGGGATATCTATTTTAGCCGCTCTTGCAGCCTCAAGAACTGTGGATCCCTTCGGTACGGCATATTCTACGCCGTTAATTTTAATGTTAATGGTTTCCATTTCCACACTTCTCCTTTCTTATGCCTTGTAGATAGCGTTGAACTTACAGCCGGATACACAAGCGCCACACTTGATACACTTAGCGGTATCAATAACGTGAGCCTGCTTAACAGCTCCGCTGATAGCGTTGACGGGACACTTTCTCGCGCAGAGAGTACAGCCCTTACACTTATCAGCATCGATAACGTACTGGAGAAGGCTCTTACATACGCCTGCGGGACACTTCTTGTCAACGATATGAGCAACGTACTCATCTCTGAAGTAACGAAGTGTAGAAAGAACGGGGTTAGGAGCAGTCTGTCCAAGACCGCAGAGAGATGCGCTCTTGATGTATTTGGAAAGCTCCTCAAGCTTATCAAGATCCTCAAGCTCGCCGTTACCTGCGATGATCTTGTCAAGGATCTCGAGAAGACGCTTAGTACCTATACGGCAGGGTGTACACTTACCGCAGGACTCGTCAACCGTGAACTCAAGGAAGAAGCGAGCAAGGTCAACCATACAGGTGTCCTCGTCCATAACGATAAGTCCGCCCGAACCCATCATAGATCCGATAGCGATAAGGTTATCGTAGTCGATAGGGGTATCGATAAGCGATGCGGGGATACATCCGCCGGAAGGTCCTCCGGTCTGAGCAGCCTTGAAGGTCTTGCCGTTGGGAATACCGCCGCCGATCTCCTCGATTACCTCGCGGAGAGTTGTTCCCATAGGAACCTCAACAAGACCGGTGTTTACGATCTTACCTCCGAGAGCGAATACCTTGGTTCCCTTGGACTTCTCAGTACCCATGGATCTGAACCAATCAACACCCTTAAGAATGATCTGGGGGATGTTAGCGTAGGTCTCAACGTTGTTGAGAACGGTGGGCTGTCCAAACAATCCCTTAACTGCAGGGAAAGGAGGACGGGGACGAGGCTCACCTCTGTTACCCTCGATAGAGGTCATAAGAGCGGTCTCCTCACCACATACGAATGCGCCTGCGCCGAAGCGGAGGTGAATATCGAAGTTGAAGCCCGAGCCGAAGATATCCTTACCCAGCAGACCGTACTCACGAGCCTGCTTTATAGCAACCTCAAGACGGTGGATAGCGATAGGATACTCAGCACGAACGTATATGTAGCCTTCCTCTGCTCCGATAGCGTAGCCTGCGATAGCCATAGCCTCGAGAACAGCGTGGGGGTCACCCTCAAGGATAGAACGGTCCATAAATGCACCGGGGTCGCCCTCGTCTGCATTACAGCCGATATACTTTACAACGTTTCCTCTGTTACCGGAAGCGAACTTCCACTTAAGACCTGTGGGGAATCCGCCGCCTCCGCGTCCGCGAAGACCGGAATCAAGAATGGTCTGGATAACGTCATCGGGGGTCATCTCGGTAAGAACCTTACCAAGTGCCTGATAACCGTCCATTGCGATGTACTCGTCTATCTCCTCAGGATTGATAACGCCACAGTTACGAAGCGCAACTCTCTTCTGCTTCTTGTAGAAGGAGGTCTCGGAGAGAGAGGTAGCGTGGTGTACGTCCTCGCTCTTTGCCTCGTGATATACAAGTCTTTCAACGGGACGGCCCTTGAGCAAATGCTCGCTTACTATCTCGGGAACGTCAGCAGCGGTTACGTTGCTGTAGAAGGTTCCCTCGGGATAAATGATCATAATGGGGCCCAGTGCACACAGACCGAAGCATCCGGTAAGAACTACCTTAACCTCTTCTGCAAGACCCTTGGCGATGATCTCCGCCTCCATAGCGTCCTTGATCTTGACACTTCCGGAAGAGGTACAGCCTGTACCGCCACAAATCAAAACGTGTGATCTAATCATTTTTTTGCTTTCCTTTCTCTGTCAAAATCAGTTTTTATAAGCGCCGATCGTATATTCCTCTACGACCGCTCCGCCCTTAAGATGCTTTTCAACGATTTCTGCAGCCTTTTGGGCGTCGAGCTTTACATAAGTTACCTTATCCTTGCCCTCCTCGTAGATCTCAACTACGGGCTCGTACTGGCAAATGCCGATACAGCCTGTCTGGGTTACAGCGATCTTATCGGTAAGACCGTTTTTGCTTACGCCCTCAACGAAAGCGTTAAGTACGGGTCTTGCACCTGCTGCGATACCGCAGGTTGCCATTCCAACTACTACTCTCGTAGAGCCCATTCCCTCACGGATAACTACCTTGTTCTGCATTTTCTCTCTGATAGCAGCAAGTTCTGCCAAAGATTTCATAAGTTTTTCCTCCGTATATTTGAATAAATTATTGACCGTTAGACGATTGATACTGTTCTTCAAGATATCCCTTTATCCATTGCTGAATCTCGGGCTCTGCAAGTGATATATCACCGAGGACCTCACGAAGCTCACGAGTTCTGAGCCTCACTTCTCTCTTCGGAGTTATGTCCGAAAAGTCGAAGTCGATCTCGGGACTACCCGCAATAAGAATGCAGATAGTTGAAACTATATCTCCCACAGGCATAAAGTCGATGCTCCTCGTATCAAAGGTAGCCTCCAGCGCAGTTCCGCTCTCGCCCTCCTTTACAGAGGATTCTATTCTAAGCGCTCCACCCGTCTGCTCAGCCGCCAGTTTAAGAAGCGGCAGACCAAGCCCCACCTTACGCGTTTTACGCGTGGTATAGAAGGGATCGGTAACGCCTCGAAGAACCTCTTCGGTCATTCCGCATCCGTCGTCCTTTATGGATAGCGTAAGAATGCCCTTTTCGTCCTCAACGAGAGATATCTCTATGAGCGACGCGCCTGCGCTGACCGAGTTCTTTGCAACGTCAAGAATATTGAGTGACAGTTCTTTCATATCTTATTTGTATTTAGCAAGAATGCCTTCCATATCAGTGGGAACGAGTCTTCCGTATACCTCATTGTTGATGGTAAGAACGGGAGCAAGTCCGCACGCACCGATGCATCTTGTTGCCTCAAGAGAATACTTTCCGTCGGGTGTAGTAGAGCCTGCGGGAAGTCCGAGGATCTGTGTGATCTTGTCAATAATGTCGCCGCTTCCCTTTACGTAGCAAGCGGTTCCAAGGCAAACTGCGATAGCAACGTCACCCTTGGGGTTAAGCACAAACTGAGAGTAGAAGGTGGATACGCCATAGACCTCTTCGAGAGAGATGTCCATCTTGAGGGCGATCATTTTCTGAACCTCGATCGGCAGATAACCGTAGATCTCCTGCGCCTGCTGAAGCACGGGCATCAATGCGCCGGGAGTATCCTTGAGCTTAGCAATTACAGCGTCGAGCTGCTCTTCCTGAGCCTTGGTTCCACGGAACATTACTGTGGTCAAAGTCTTTTTCATTTGAAAAATTCCTCCATATTTAAATTATTTATTTTTATTTTAAAATAAATCAAACCATATCGGCTCTTTCAAGCCTTTCGAAAAGCTTCTTTCGTACCAAAGCGGAGCTGTACGGCTCATCGTCTATAAGTACGAAATTCTCTGCCTCGCTGATGTCCCAAAGATGGTGCGCATCAGAGCATATAACAGTAGTGTCATCGCAAAGCCCCTCCACCGTAGCAGACAGCTTGCCGATGTTTTCTCTGTCGCGAAGCTCGAATACACGAAATCCGTATTCCTCTGGAACGTCGCCGAGTATTGCAACCATACCGTTAGAGGTGCGGTCGATATGAGCGGGATGAACGTGGGCGCCAAAGCTCTTTGCAAGCTCTATTGCCTCGTCCACGGGAAGATCGGTAGCCGAGATAAGAAGCGTGGCTTCCTCGCCTACGACCTCATCCTCTCCGTCAAGTATCAACTGATCTCCAAATATTTCAGGTCGGTTTTTGATTGGCATCAGGTGCTTTTCTATCTCCTCACCAAAGCGCATCGCATCGTCAAGCTCTGCAAAAAGACAAACAAGATGTATATCCTCCGCAGTTGAAAGCTCCATTCCCGCAATAGCGATTATTCCCTGTCTTTTACACGCCTCAAAGAAGGCGGGGCAATTCTTGGTGGAATTGTGGTCGGTGAGAGCCAAAATATTCAGCCCCTTGATAGCACCCATTCCCGCAATATTATTCGGTGTCATATCGTTATCCGCGCAGGGCGACAGACAGGAATGAATATGCAGGTCGTAATAATATTTGTTCATAGCAACGACGCGATCTTGGCGCAAGCGCTGAAGGTATCAAGCTCTGTTTTAATGATATTTATTCCCTGCTCCTCGGCTCTTTTCTTAGCCTCGGGATCGGGATCAACGTTCTCGGCAAGAACTATGCATGCAGGGTCGGCAAGAGTACATACCGCCACTATATTGACGTTGGACATAATAGTAACCCACGCATCGCCCTCGTTGGCGCGTCCCATTACCCAGCTGAGCAGATCTCCCGCATATCCGCCGAGTATCTCCCTCTCTCCGTCGGCGATACACACCCCACGGAATTCGGGAATCTTCAAAAGATCATTGACAGTCATTTCTACCTCCGTCCGATCTGTCAGTTTTCGTTCTGCTTCTCTCGAAGCATTATCAGACAGTCGGAAAGCCTAGCCTGATTTTTAACTATATCCTCTGCAAGAGCGTGACAGTTGGGCGCTCCGCAGGATCCGCAATCGAGGTGAGGAAGACTCTTATAGATATTCTCAACCTCTGCCATCTTGGCAATAGCGGTAAATCTGTCGTCGGAAAGAGTTCCGCGCGACGTGTTATCAATAGCGGTGTCGTAAAATATGTAATCTGCAAGAGCCTCATTTTCAGTAATGTGATTACCTGCGATGGGCAGATACTTACGAAGCGATCTGAGTCTTGCCTTGGCAACGAAGGGGTTCTCCACGTTGAGAGTTCCGCCTACACAACCGCCGATACACGCGTTAAGCTCAACGAACTCAAGATCGTGCATAGAGCCGTTTTCTATCTCATCAAGAACCTTGATACAGTTCTCAATTCCGTCTGCCGCAAGATATTTATCCGAGAGAAGCGAGGTCGCCTCGCCGCCGGATCCCGCCCAGTTAAGTCCGATTATACCCGTAGAGGAAAGGCTCTTGGGTTCGGTGATATCCTTTCGCTTGGAGCGAAGCTTGAAATAGAAATCGCTTATGGCAAGTCCTCCCGTAACGGCGCTCTTTTCTACGCCGATGGGATTCTTTATGTAGCTTATCTTTGCAGGACAGGGGGAGAGGAACAGAACGCATATATCCTCGTCACGAAGCTCGGGATGCGCCGCCAACGCCTCTTTTCTTGCCTGTCTTGCCGCATATTCGATAGGCGGCATTATGGGAAGAAGATTGTCAACAAGACACGGGAAGCGCAGACTTACCAGTCTGACTATCGCAGGACAGGCAGAGCTGATGATGGGCTTGGGCAGATCGTTGTTCTTCATAAACCTTCTGGTGTGATCGGTAACGAACTCTGCCGCCTTTGCTACCTCGTAAACGGCATCAAAGCCGCATTCAAGCAGCGCGGTAAGTATATAATCCACGTCATCAAGCTCGTCGAACTGACCGTACAGCGCGGGAGCAGGAAGCGCTATTTTGTATTTGTAATCGGCAAAATCCTCGAACTTATCATAGGTCGCCTTTTTTGCCTTGTAAGGACAGAGGCGGATACATTCGCCGCAGTCGATACACATATCCTCTTTTATTATCGCGTGTCCATCGCGAACTCTTATAGCCTCGGTAGGACAGCGCTTTATGCAATTGGTACAACCTTTACATCTGGGAAGATCAAGAGTAACCGAATGCTTGTTTGTTAACATCTCTACTCCTTTCAGCAGGGATCAGACCTTTACCGTCATGTAGATGGTGGTTCCCTTTCCCAGCTCGGATTCAATTCTCATATCATCGGTGTAGCGTTTCATATTGGGCAGACCCATACCTGCTCCAAAGCCGAGGGAGCGTATGTTATCGGGCGCCGTCGAGAAGCCCTCTGTCATCGCCATATCTATATCGGGAATTCCGGGGCCGTTGTCGGCAAGGATTATCTCGATAGCCTCAGCAGAAACTATAACGTCCGCGCTTCCGCCGTTGGCGTGTATTACCATATTGATCTCACCCTCGTACATAGCCACCGAAACTCGGCGGATGACCTCGGGAGAGAATCCCATCTCACGAAGAAGCTTTTTAATTCTTACCGACGCCTCGCCGGCAGAAGTAAAATTATCTCCGTCTATATCGAAGTGAAATTTAACCTGCTCAGTCATTGGTGCAACCTCCGTGAAGCCCCTCGGCATAAAGAACGCCGCAAGCAACGTACATTCTCATATCACTTCCGAGCACCACGATTCCCGCATCACGAGCAAGCTCGATAACGTCCTCAGAGGGCATCTTGCCTCTGACGAAAACTATACAGCGCATATCCATCATCATAGCGGTACGTACTACCTGGGGATTGCAAAGTCCCGTAAGAAGCACCGCCTGATCCTTTACAAAAGCGAGAACGTCGCTCATCATATCGCATCCGCAGGCAGAGTGTACCTCTCCGTCAAGATGCTCTTCTCCGCAAAGAACGCGGGCGTTAAGGAGTTCTTTAATCTTCTCAATCTTCATTTTTGTTTCCACCTTTGCAAGTTAGATACGGCGTGATATATCTATATAGATATATCCCTATCCAATTATAAATATTATACAACAAAAATCTGCCCATGTCCATAGATTTTTGTTATTTTATAGCACAATTTCGTGATTTTTATAACAAATTTCAGGACTTTGGGCAGAACTTTGCTTCAAAGGCTTAAAAAAGTATTGATTTTTACATTATTTGGCATCAAACCAAGTGTCGCCGATACTTGCTTCAACGTCAAGAGGAACGCTGAGCTTTGTGCTCTCCTCCATGCAATTCACAAGTATCTTATAAGCCTGCTCGGTGCAATCCTTACGCGCTTCGATAAGCAGCTCGTCGTGTACCTGAAGTATAAGCTTAGCGTCGATTCCGCTGTCCTCAAGCTCCTTGGCAACGCGGATCATCGCTATCTTGATTATATCCGCCGCACTTCCCTGTATGGGGCTGTTCATTGCCACTCTTTCACCGAAATGCTGAAGGTTTTTATTTGAGGATTCAAGCTCTGCTATCCGTCTTCTTCGACCGAACAATGTGGTCACGTATCCGTCACGACGGGCGCTTGCCTTTATATCGTCAAGATACTTGGATATGCTCGGAAATCCTGCGAGATAGCTCTCGATATATCTCTTCGCCTGCGCTCTTGAAATTTCGAGATCCTCCGAAAGAGTGTATTCTCCCATACCGTAAAGTATTCCAAAGTTAACCGCCTTTGCTCTCTTGCGAAGCTCTCCCGTTACGTTCTCGGGAGAAACATCAAAGACGCGGGATGCGGTCATGGTGTGGATATCCTCACCCGACATAAAGGCGTTTATCATATTCTCGTCACCCGAAATATGCGCCAGAATTCTAAGCTCTATCTGGGAGTAATCGGCGTCTATTATGCAGTATTCCTCGCTCTTAGGAATGAAATATTTTCTGAATTCTCTGCCGAGATCGGTTCTTACGGGAATATTCTGCAGGTTAGGCTCAGCCGACGAAAGTCTGCCTGTTGCGGTTCCCGTCTGGTTGAAAAGGCTGTGTATCCTTCCGTTTTCATCAGCCGCCTTTGCCAATGCCTCGGCATAGGTTGAGCGAAGCTTGGTCACCTGACGGTAGTCAAGTATATCCTCGATTATCGGATGAAGAGGCATAAGCTTTTTGAGAACGTCGGCATCGGTAGAATATCCGCTCTTGGTCTTCTTAAAGCTGGGAAGATTCATCTTCTCGAAAAGCACCTCGCCAAGCTGCTTGGGAGAGCCGATATTGAACTCCTGACCTGCATAAACGTAAATTCTCTCCTTGAGCGCCTCTGCCATCTGGGAGAGTGCCTCTCCGTATTTGACTATGCCCTCAACGTCGATGCAAAATCCTGTCATCTCCATATCCGCAAGCACTCCTGCAAGAGGCATCTCTATCTCAAAAAGAAGCTTCTCGTCGCCTCTCTCGGCTATCTTTTCCTTAAGCAGAGTGCCGAGCTCAAAAGTCGCCATCTCCTCGGTGTATGCCTCATTAAGGGTCGCTCCGAGATATATCAGCGCAAGCTTTTCAAGTGAAAAATCACCTGTCGTGGAGTCAAGAACGTATGCCGCAAGCATAGTATCAAAGTCTATTTTCAGCTTACTGTTTTTTAGGTGCTTATAGAGCTTTTTCGAGTCGTGGACAGATATATCAGCCCTCTCAAAGATCTCCTCTGCTCCATCGGTTGCGCAGAGATAACGGTTCTCGCCGTCATAGAAGCAAATACCCCCATCTGCCGCTATGCTTACAGACGCGCTCTTGCCCGCAAGCTTGTTTGCAAGTTCCTTGCAGGACAGCTCTATCGTCTGCTCAGCGCGTGCGCTTGAGGTAGTCGATTCTATCTCGTTTCTCGCTCCCTCAAGTCCGAATTTCTTTATAAGCGCAAGGAAGTCAAGCTTCACGAAAAGGTCGTAAAGCTCTCTCTTTTTAAGTCCCTCGTAAGCGCAATCCTCAAGGGTAATTCCAAGAGGAACGTCGCAATTTATTCGAGCAAGAGTCTGGGAAATATACGCCATCTCCTTGCCGTCGGAAAGCTTCTGCTTTGCAGATGCCGTCAGCGACGAGCCTTCAAGCCTTTCGTAAAGAGAATCAAGTCCGCCAAACTCCGAAATAAGCTTCAGCGCGGTCTTTTCTCCTATTCCCGCAACACCGGGAATATTATCCGAGGAATCTCCCATCAGCGCCTTTACGTCAACGAACTGCTCGGGCTCAATTCCATAGTTTTCTCTAAATTCTTCCCTTCCAAAGGTCACTGTTTCCTTTGTCTTTGCGAGGAGGACCTTCGTGGTGTTGCCTATAAGCTGAAGAGAGTCGCGGTCACCCGTGAGAATGTACGCCTCAACGCCCTCGTTTTCCGCCATTTTTGCAAGTGTACCGAGAATGTCGTCTGCCTCGTAGCCCTCAAGAGAAAGCACCTTGCAGCCCATATCCGCCATACACTCCTTGGCATAAGGAAGCTGCACGGCAAGCTCCTCGGGCATTCCCTTTCGGTTAGCCTTATAAAGATCGTACATTTTATGTCTGAAGGTAGGCGCCTTAAGGTCAAACGCCACTGCGCAATAGTCGGGGGAGAGATTGCTCACGTGTCTCTCGATTATAGTAGCCATTCCATATACGGCATTGGTAAAAAGGCCGTCCTTATTGGTCAGAAGTCTTATTCCGTAGAAGGCTCTGTTGAGAATACTGTTTCCGTCGATAACAAGCAATTTTTTCATATTTTCCTCCGCTTTTGCGTAAAAATCCAGGTACAAAAATACAAATTAATTATACCATTTTTTTATAGCCCTTGTCAACATAAAAAAACGCTTTTGCCCTCCTTTTCGGAAGCAAAAGCGTTCTCGTTTAATTACTTTTTCATCTCGTGGTCAAACCAAACAAGTCCAAGGCTGAATGCCTCGTAAAGACCCTGCTTGGAGCCCTGACGGAAAATATTGGACTGATTCTTGGGGTCAAGAACCTGAATCAGTATCTTATCGGGAAGATCCTTGTCCCCCTCTTTCTTATAGGACATTATTTCAAGGATAAGGATGCATTTGCCGTCCATATCTCCGTAGCAAATGGTATCACCCTCTCTTACAAGCGGAAATCCCTTATACTCAAGGTACTTACCGCTGACAAGCTCTCTTATATCTTGTGCCATTTTATAATATCTCCTTCAACCAAACTTCATTGTGTACATTATACCACGCTACACGTCAAAAGTCAATGGATTTTTTATTTTATAAACGCGTTTTTTCGGTAGCTCTCGCCCATACCGACGCTTTTCTTCAGCGCAAGCGTAAATATCGCCTCAAGTCGCTCGCCTGCGACAAACTGACCGTTATCTCTGGGCGCATCAGCGGGCTTTGTGACCACAAGGATATCGCCCTTCTTTTTCACCGCAGACAAAAGCTCTCTTCCGCTCTCTGTGGCGCCAAGCAGGGTCACGTAGGCAGGCGACTTTGAAAGAAGCTGACGGGTAACGCCCGTAAGACAGAAAAGCATTGCCCTGCGAAGCTTCGCGTCAGTGTATCTCTTGGTCCTTATAGCCTCGAAAAACTCCTTATGGTTAGTAGCCTCTTTTGCCGCAGAAATTATGCGGTTCACTACTCCTCCCTCGGTCTCTGCAATATCCGAAAGAGTCTTCGGATCGGCAAGCCTGAAATACATGAGCAGGGCCTCGGAAAGCTTTTCTATATCGGTGGTATCCTCGCCCACAAACACCTCTGCCGCCTCTGCGGGCATATATGCAGACGCATCTCTGCCATCGCTCCATGCCTTACGAATAGCAGTAGCAGAAGGACAAAGCTCTTCGCCGAGAGACTCCTCAAGATATGCCGCTCCCTCTCGCTTCACAGTGTGGAAATTCATAGGAATTCCCCTCTCAGCCGCCGCTCTTATATACTCCATGCCGAGAAGATCGTTAGAAGAAAGCTCACAGCCGTGCGCACTCTTCAGCATTGAAAAATATGCGGATGCGGCTCCCTCTCCGCTCTCAAGCCGTCTTTTATATTCTTCTTTGAACTCAGCTCCCGATGCGCTCAGCGCCGCTCTCTGCAAAAGCTCTATATCGCCACACTCAGAGCCAAATATAACGTTGTCGCAAAAATGAGAAAGTATCTCTATTCCTGCCCCTGCAAAAAACTCAGCGCTTGAAGCGCACCAGGGATAAGGCAGCTCGATAACAAGGTCGGCTCCGCAAAGCACCGCCGCCTTGGCTCTG
>JAZQVZ010000039.1:0-8917 GCA_045632105.1 Eubacteriales bacterium
CGGCGAAATACCCTTATCCTTCCATAAACGCAGGAAAGGTGAATTTGCGAAGCAAAGAGGAAAACCCTCGTCGGGGGTTTTCCTGAATGATACGCTTACGCGTATAAACTTTTTCTTTTGACACCGTAGGCGCAAAGAAAAAGTTACAAAAAGAAAACGCCGAAGGTCGTTTCGCTCTCTGCGGAGAGCGCCAAGGGCTCCTCGCCCTTGACCTCGCCGCCTTTTTCAAAAGGCGGGCGAAAACTTTCAAACTTTGGTTTGTGAGTACCTGAAACTAACTTCCCATCCACTTTCACCTATATCTTTCCACAGAGCCTGTGGAAAAACTCGACTTTTCCAAAAGTTGTTCTATAACGGTTGTGTGAAAGTCTGCGAGAGCTTGAAATTATTGAGTTTTTATTGTTAGTAAAATTTTCCGCTCAATGATTTTCTGTTGAAAACTAAGCTCAAAAATCCAAGTTTTCCACCGAAAAACGAGTGGAATCTGACACGGTGTGACACTATTTGAAAAACCCCTTTTCCACAGGAAAGAGAAAAAATTCGACTTTTTTCGCAAACACTCGTTTTAAGCAAAATTTTCCTTTTCCTATCTCTTGAAATTTTTAGCGCCCCTGTGGAAAACCAAAAATTTTTCAACCGACATCCGACAGCTTTCTCAACGACGTTTCAAATTCTTTCAAACCTCAAAAGCCTCGTCGCATAAAGCCTGTCAGACTTTTCCACAGTTTCCACAGCCCTTATTATTATTGTTATTATTATAAGTATATATTTATTTATTGTTTTATTAAGGAGAACGCCATGAAGATCATATTCAATCGCACTCAGGTGAGCAACGCTATCGCTCCCCTTATGTACACCGTTTCGGGTAAATCTACACTTACCGCAGTAGACGGAATTCTTATTGAGGCAAAATTTCCCGATACCTGCATCATGACTACATTCGACCTTGAAAAGGGTATAAGAATAACCGTTGACGCTAAGGTTCTTGAAGAGGGATCCTATATAATCAACGCCCAGAAGTTCAACCAGACGCTTCGCGTTATGGACGGCGATGAGATATCCCTTTCGGTTGATAATAAGATGGTTGCAAGTATCGTAAGCGGAAAGTCCTCTCACAAGATGAGCGCACTTCCCGGCGCTGACTTCCCCTCTATCCCCGACCTCGTAAGCGACAGAAGCTTTATAATCTCCCAGAGCGTAGTTAAGAAGATGTTCAATCAGGTCTCCTTCGCTATGGGTAACAACGACCAGAGAACTATTCTTAACGGTACCTTCGTTAAGATAGACGATACGTCTATCACTATGGTAGCCTGCGACAGCTTCAAGCTTGCTAAATGTCGCAGACGCACCGAGCTTACCAACAAGAACACCAACGGCAAGGATTACCTTGATTATGCGTTCATCGTTCCCGGTAAGACCGTAGCTGACCTTTGCAGACTCCTTGAGGACGACGAGGAGGCACTGACCCAGCTTTACGTTACAAGAAAGCATATAGTATTCGTTATAGGCGAGATAACCTTCTTCTCCCGCCTTATCGACGGAGAATATATAGATTACAATAAGATAATCTTCACAAAGCATAGCATCAACGTAATCGAGAATAAGAACCTTCTCCTTTCTGCTCTTGAAAGAGCGGCTCTCATTACCGAGGAAAAGGTTGCAAGAAACGTAAGAGCGCACGTTAAGCTGAACATAAACGAGGGCGTTCTTCGCATCTCTGCTATTTCTGCTATCGGTAGCACCTACGACGAGCTCAACGTTGAGCATAACGGTCCCGACGTGGTCATCGCATTCAATAACCGCTTCCTTATCGACAGCATCCGCTCCTGCGACAGCGAGAAGGTGCTTCTCGAGCTGTCCTCTCCCCTTAACAGCATGAATATCACTCCCGTAAACAATAACTACGAGGAGAACGGGGTCGAGGAGCTGTTTATGCTGCTTCCCGTAAGAACTAAGGACTAATGTATTGCAGACGCGTTGCGGTAAAAAACTTCCGCAATATCAAAGAGGCGGAGGTGGAATTCTGCTCGGGCGTGAACGTTCTCGTGGGTGAGAACGCTCAGGGCAAGACCAATCTCCTTGAGGCTATATTTTACGCCTCGGTAGGACGAAGCTTCAGGGCTGCTAATATAGGCGAGATGATCCGCTTCGGTGAAAAGAGCGCGGATATTTCGCTTGATTATCAGCGTTCCGTGAAGGAAAGGTCGGATAACCTCGCAATAAAGCTCTTTACCGATAAGAAAAAAATAGTTGAGAAGAACCACCTGAGGGTGGATCGAATGTCCGATATCGTCGGCTCGTTCCGCGCCGTTCTCTTCTGCCCCGAGCATCTCTCTCTTATTAAAGAGGGTCCGTCGGAGAGAAGAAATTATATGGACATCGCCATCAGCAGGATCTCTCAAAAATATATCCACTCGCTTCAAAGATATAATTACTTTTTGAAGCAGAGAAACGCTCTTATCAAGCTTGCTTTCCGCGATAGAGCCACCTTTGACTCCACGGTTGATCTGTGGAGCGAGAGAATGGCTGAGGAGGCCGCTACCATAAGCGAGATGAGATATCTCTTTACAAAGAGAGTTTCGGGTCTTGTAGACGGCCATTTTGAAAAAATGACGGGTAGCCGCGAGAGAGTTGAAATGATATATAAGGGCTGCGCTGGACTTGATGGCGAGGAATACCTCGACGGCGAGAAGGTCAAGAAGAGATATATCGAGCTTCTTTCCTCCTCTCACGACCGTGAGATCGCGGCAGGAGCTACTCTCTACGGAATACACAAGGACGATGCCGACATAAAGCTCAACGGCAAGAGCGCAAGAACATATGCCTCTCAGGGTCAGCAGAGATCCTTGGCGCTTGCTATGAAGCTCGCCGAGGGCGAGATATGCCGCGAGGAGTTCGGAGATTACCCCGTTTTCCTGTTTGACGACGTACTTTCTGAGTTAGATGAGACAAGACGGGACTACATGATACTGTCTGCGACGGATAAACAGGTTATAATAAGCACGTGTGAGAGCGAGTTCGCGCAAAAAATGGGGGCAGAGAAAAAGATCCTTGTTAAGGACGGAACGTATAAAGAAATTTAAATTATGTTAATTAAAGGCGTCATCCTGAGCGGAGCGCATCAAAAAGGCTCCCTCTTGAAGGAAGGCTTTTAGAAACACTCGCTATCCAAAGCCTTCTCCCGTGGAGAAGGTGGCGCGACGAAGGAGCGACGGATGAGGAGAACGGGATAAGATAGTTGCAAAAAGTAAAGCGTTACATAGCAAATACCAACCTTCTCCTCATCCACCGCAAGCGGTCCCCCTTCCCCAAAGGGGAAGGCTGATGGGTAGATAATTTTAATAAAGAGAAAAATTATGTTTTTACACGTAGGAAATAACAAAAATATACGCCTCAGCTCGGTGATAGGCATATTTGATATGGATAACGCCACGCTGTCGGCTGTAACGAGAAAATATCTCAATAAAAAGCAAAAGGAAGGGCTTGTTGAAGCGGCTATCGAGGAGCTTCCTAAATCCTTCGTTCTCTACCGAGAGGACGAGGAGTATAAAATATGCTTCTCTCAGCTTTCAAGCTCAGCCTTAAAGGGTCGAATGAATCTTTACGTTTAAGATCTGCACAGACCTAAATATGTGCGAAGCACATTACAATAAAATCCAACGACTTTTGCAAGGCAACGCGGTTGCAAAAGTCTACCAATCATTTCAACCAACTTGAAAATAAGCACTACATACCCGTAGGGCGTAATAAATAATTCCTTTTCAAGTTCTTTTGGTCCTTTTCTTTCAAGAAAAGGACAGAAAACCAAACACAAACTAACTAACCCTAAAATACAACAGGAAGGTAAAAAAATGGAAAACAACACGCATCAGGTATATGATGAAAACCAAATACAGGTCCTTGAGGGACTTGAGGCGGTAAGAAAGAGACCGGGTATGTACATAGGTACTACCTCTATTCGCGGTCTGCATCATCTTGTTTACGAGATCGTGGACAACTCTATCGACGAGGCACTTGCAGGCTTCTGCGACAAGATCACGGTCACGATCAACAAGGGTGACAGTATTACCGTAGAGGATAACGGACGCGGTATCCCTGCGGCAATACACCCAAAGCAGGGCATTCCTACGCCTGAGGTGGTTTACACGATACTCCACGCGGGCGGTAAGTTCGGCGGCGGAGGATATAAAATTGCGGGCGGTCTTCACGGCGTTGGCGCATCGGTAGTTAACGCTCTCTCCGAGTGGGTAGAGCTTGACGACTGCTACGACGGCAGACGCTACACCGAGAGATTCGAGCAGGGCCGAGTAGTTCGTCCCTTCCGCGACGAGGGAGAATATCCCCAGCGTCCTCACGGCGTAAAGGTAACCTTTAAGCCCGACCCCACCATCTTCGAGGAAACTGTATTCCAGTACGAGATACTTGCAAACCGTATGAGAGAGCAGGCGTTCCTCAACGGCGGTATCCGTATAGTTCTCCGCGACGAGCGTGAGGAGGAGCCTATTGAGACCGAATTCCACTTTGAGGGCGGTATCCGTACCTTCGTAAGCTACCTCAACGAGCAGAAGGCTTGTGAGATAGTTCACCCCGAGGTAATTTATATGAAGGGCGAGAAGGGCTCCAGCGTTGCCGAGATCGCGCTCCAGTACAACGTAAGCTACAACGACACGATAATGACCTTCGCTAACAATATGAATACCATCGAGGGCGGTATGCACGAGACGGGATTCAAGTCGGGTCTTACAAAGGTGCTCAACGATTACGCGCGTAAGGCGGGTATCCTTAAGGATGCTGACAAGAACCTTTCGGGCGAGGACGTTCGTGAGGGTATCTGCGCTATCGTCAGCGTTAAGCTTGAGAACGCACAGTTCGAATCACAGACCAAGGCAAAGCTTGGTAACTCCGAGATAAGAACTCTCGTTGAAAACACCGTCGTTGCAAAGCTCGGTGAGTATTTCGAGGAGAACCCCTCGGTTGCAAGAGCAATTCTCGATAAGGCGCTTGCCGCATCCCGCGCACGCGAGGCTGCAAGAAAGGCAAGAGAGTTGACACGCCGTAAGGGACTTCTTGAGGGCTCTACGCTTCCCGGCAAGCTTGCTGACTGTCAGGAAAAGAACGTTGAGCTCACCGAGGTCTACCTCGTAGAGGGAGACTCCGCGGGAGGCTCTGCAAAGATGGGACGTGACAGCCGCTTCCAGGCGATCCTTCCCCTTCGCGGTAAGGTTCTTAACGTTGAGAAGAACAGACTTGACAAGGTCTATTCCAACCCCTCGCTTATCCCGATCATTCAGGCTCTCGGCTGTGGAATCGGCGAGGATTTCGATATAAACAAGCTTCGTTACGGTAAGATAGTGATCATGGCCGATGCCGACGTTGACGGTTCGCACATCAGAATACTTCTCTTGACCTTCTTCTTCAGACATATGCGTTAGCTTATCGACGACGGACACATTTATCTGGCGCAGCCTCCGCTCTACAAGATCTACAAGAAGAGCGGCAAGGGCCCCGAGAGATACGCTTTCTCGGATGCTGAGCGCGACGAGATCATCAAGGAGATGGGAGCCGGCGTTGAGGCAGACAGATACAAGGGTCTTGGAGAAATGGATGCCGAGCAGCTTTGGGAGACAACCATGGACCCCACCACAAGAACCCTTCTCAAGGTGACCGCAGACGATGCGGCAGCCTGCGACGCTATGTTCTCGCTTCTGATGGGTGACAGTGTTGAGCCCAGACGTGAGTTTATTGAGAAAAATGCAAAGTTTGCAGAAAATCTCGATATTTAAGCTTGTGTCAAAAAGTGACAAATAGAATAATTATTCGACAAAATATTCAGCCGATTTTTCCACAGATTGTGGAAAACTGTGTTGATAACTGACAGTTTTTAACCGAAAATACCCCTAAAATCAGGGGTATCGGTGGAAAACTCGGTGGAAAATTTTATTTTCGCCCGTGAGGAATATTTTTCCGAGGCGGTGATGAAAATTACAAAATGAGGCGGAAGTCGCTTCGCGCCTTTATCTTCTTCTTTTGACACCGTTGGCGCAAAAGAAGAAGAAACAAGAAGAAAACGCCGAGGTTATTTCGACCTCTGCGGAGGTCGCCTCAGGGCTTTGCCCTAAGAACCCACGAGCTTTTGAAAAAGCTCGACCAAAACTTTCGAATTTTTGGTTCGTGCGCAACTTAAAGTAACGCACTTACTTTTGTAGAACACCATTATTATTCTTGTTTAAGATTTTTTGGCTCCACCTTTTTGCAAAAAGGTGGAAAGAAAAAAGAAAAGGAAATCAAAGTGGAAAAAGAAAATTTAGAATTCAGAGATCAAAAAATAGTTGACGTAGAAATGGAGAAGGAGGTCAAAAAATCCTTCATTGAATATTCTATGTCGGTTATCGCTGCCCGCGCTCTTCCCGACGTTCGCGACGGTATGAAGCCCGGTCAGAGAAGAATAATGTACGCTATGTACGAGGACAACCTTACCTACGACAAGCCCTTCCGTAAGTCCGCAACTACCGTTGGTAACGTGCTTGGTCGCTATCATCCTCACGGTGACAGCGCCGTTTACGGTACTATGGTTCGTATGGCCCAGGACTTCTCCTACCGCTATCCTCTGGTAGAGGGTCACGGAAACTTCGGCTCGGTCGACGGCGACGGCGCGGCTGCTTACCGTTACACCGAGGCAAGAATGGCGAAGATATCCGATCAGCTTATGGCTGATCTTGAGAAGGAGGTCGTTGACTTCGTTCCCAACTTCGATAACCGCCGCCGTGAGCCTAAGGTGCTTCCCTCCCGTTTCCCCAACCTCCTGGTGAACGGTTCTATGGGTATCGCCGTCGGTATGGCTACCAATATTCCCCCTCATAACCTCGGCGAGGTCATTGACGCTACCGTATTCCGTATGGAGAACCCCGAATGTACGGTTCCCGAGCTGATGGAATACATCAAGGGCCCCGACTTCCCCACCTATGCGACCATCTACGGCACTGCGGGTATCCTTCAGGCGTACACCACGGGTCGCGGACGCGTTATGGTTCGCGCAAAGGCGACCATCGAGGAGGATCATCACCGCATAATCTTCTCCGAGATCCCCTACGGAGTTAACAAGAGCGAGCTTTGTAAGGCTATCGCGGGACTTCACAAGGACAAGAGAGTTGAGGGAATTACCGACCTGCGCGACGAATCGGGCAGAAACGGAATGAGGATCGTGGTTGAATACCGCCGCGACGCTAATCCCCAGGTAATACTTAATCAGCTTTACAAATATTCTCAGCTCGAGGACACCTGCGCTGTAAATATGCTGGCGCTGGTAAACGGCGAGCCCAAGATCCTCTCCCTGCCCCAGATCCTCGACCACTATATCGAGCATCAGAAGTCTGTTATCTTCCGCCGCGTGACCTTCGATCTTGAGAAGGCAAAGGCGAGAGCGCATATCTTCGAGGGCTACCATATCGCTATTGATAATATTGATAGAATTATCGAGATAATGAAGACCTCCAAGTCTATCCCCGAGGCTAAGGAAAGACTTATGGCAGAGTTCTTCACCGTTACCTTCAACGACGGATTTGAGAGCGAGCTTGGAAATATTCGTCAGCTTTCCGACGCTCAGGCTCAGGCTATCGTCGAGATGACCCTCGGTAAGCTCACAGGTCTTGAAAGAGAGAAGATCGAGGAGGAGCTGGCAAGACTTCACGCTCTTATTATCGAGCTTGAGGGAATCCTTGCAGATCCCGCAAAGATCATCGAGATCATCAAGAACGAAATGAACGAGATCAAGCGCAAGTTCGGTGACGAGCGCCGTACAGAGATCCTTCCCGCTACCG
The DNA here is from genome assembly GCA_045632105.1 of Eubacteriales bacterium. Taxonomy (GTDB): domain Bacteria; phylum Bacillota; class Clostridia; order Oscillospirales; family CAG-272; genus HGM12713. The sequence continues at coordinate 7,818 of JAZQVZ010000039.1, forward strand.
ACGATATCGAGCTTGAGGATCTTATCGAGAAGCACAACTGCGTAATCACCCTCACCCGCGCAGGCTACATCAAGCGTCTGCCCGCAAACACCTACTCCGCGCAGCGCAGAGGCGGTAAGGGTATTATCGGTATGACCACCAAGGAGGATGACTTCATCGAAACGGTTGCTGCCGTTCACAGCCACTCCTACCTCTTGCTCTTTACCAATTACGGTAAGGTCCATATGCGCAAGGCATACCAGATCCCCGAGGCGTCCAGAACCGCTAAGGGTACTAATATCGTGAACGTTATCACCATGATGCCCGGTGAAAAGATAACCGCGCTGATAAGCCTTGAGGGCTTCAATGACGGCGAGTACCTCACCATGGTAACCAAGCAGGGTGTCATCAAGCGTACGCTCCTCAGTGAGTACGAGTATCAGCGCAAGGGCGGTAAGATCGCTCTTAATCTCGACGAGGGCGACGAGCTGGTGTTCGTAATGCACACCTTCGGCGACCGCGATATCATTATCGCTACCGCTAACGGAAACGCCGTAAGATTTACCGAGGCAAATGCCCGTCCTATGGGTAGAACTGCTCGCGGTGTTCGCGGAATCAAGCTTAAGGGCGACGATTACGTAACGGGCGTGGCTATCGTTGAGGAAGGCAAGTCGCTTATTACCATTACCCAGAACGGCTACGGAAAGCGTACCGAATACTCCGACTTCAGAGAAATGAAGAACCGCGGCGGCTCGGGCGTACAGTGCCACAATATCAATGAAAAGACGGGACTTCTCTGCGGTATCGCAAGCGTTAGCGACGAGGACGACCTTATGATGATAACCGACAGCGGAACTATCATAAGAACTCCCGTTTGCGACGTTCCCACCTACTCCAGAACTGCGGGCGGCGTAATTATGATGCGCCTTAACGAGGGACAGACCCTTGTTAACTTCACCAAGGTTCCTAAGGAGGAAGAGGAGGAAGACGCTCTCGACACAATAGAGGAAAATGTTGAGCCCTCAACCGAAAATAGTGAAATTAATACCGAAATCGTTGAGCCCTCAACCGAAATTGAAGAGTGATTCCCTATAATTGACTCCATCGGCGACCTGAACACA